>JBFEYJ010000007.1:0-35233 GCA_041562215.1 Thiohalomonadaceae bacterium
CCGGCCAAACACCATCAAAACGCCGGTAATACAAGGAGCAAGTAGCATGTCACAATCTAATTTTGTTTATCCCCTACCCACCGACGATCTCACCCTCATCAATAGCAGCCGCTGGCAGGTGCGTGAGGATGAAGACGAGTACGGCAACAATTCCGAACTTCCTATCCTGACTCAACTCTCCAACCTGTCCGATTTCATCACCGATAAACTCACCAAGGCGGAGGCGTTGTCGTGGGTGTTGCAGGGGGCGAAGCATTATCCCGAAAATGCCGATGCCGTGACGGCGATGGTCATTGCTGAATTGATCCATGAGGCGCTGGAAGCGAATGAGAAGCAGTGGGAGAAAATTCAGGAGGTCGTTAAGCAAGAGAGTTAAGGCCAGCGGCTCGTTATACTCCGGCAGTGATTGCTGCCGCAGTATTTCTCGTTCCATAAGGCGGAGTGATGTGGGGTGCAGCCTGGCCTCACAAGAGGCTGCACCTTATGGCTAACCCTGGTCGTAGGGTTAGCCTGGCCGTGCAAATTAAAAAAAAGTAACATATTTATTTACGAAATTTCTCCGCCATCCTTTCCCTCGCCGGTGAGTTTTACGTAGGCCTTGTAGCGATCACGGATCTGGCGCACGTAGTTCACCGGTTCCTGGCCACGCACATAACCATGGCGGGCCTTTTTGGCATAGGAATCTTTCGACAGCAGCAGCATGGCACGCTCCACATTGTCGAACCAGCGATCCGGATCCCACCCTTTTTGCCGCGCCAGCGTGCGAGCGTCGCGCACATGACCCAGTCCGGCGTTATAAGAAGCGAGGGCAAACCAGGTGCGCTCGCTCATGGCCAGATCAGGCTCGAAACGTTGCATCAACCAGTCAAGATATTTAACCCCGGCATGAAGGCCGATCTCCGGGTTATCGAGATCTTCCAGCTCCAGCTCGCGGGCAGTACGTGGAATGACCTGCATCAATCCCTTCGCCCCTACCCAGGATTTCGCCTTCGGATCAAAGCGACTCTCCTGGTACATCTGGGAGATCACAAGTCGCCAGTCGAAACCGTAGCGGTTGGCGTACTGGCGTGTCATCCCGTCGTAGGGGGAAAGTTCCCCTGAACGATTGCTGTCCGCGCGATCGTTCACGTGGCTCATGATCCGCTTGGCGTTACGGAAATATTTTCCGTAGGTGATGTTATAGAAAAGGCCGCGGTACTCCTTCTTGATAAAGGCATTGGCAGCTGCCAGCAATTTGGGATTGCTGCTGCGTATCGCCCACGCCTGATCACGCGGCACCCCAAGCGGGAAGGCGGTACGAATGGTGTCGCGCCAGGTCAGTTCGATCTCAAGGATGTGGTTATCCGCAACGGTAAGGTCATACTCACCCGCGGCCACGGCGGCGATCAGCGCCTCGGTCTCCATGGTCTCTGGCGCTGCCTGAAGTTTGAAGCCGTATTGCGCACGCAGCGGTTCCAGGGTTTCCCAATAGCTGCTACTTCGGCGCACGGTGACGGTACGACCGGCCAGCTCTTCCATACTTGCCAGGGGGTCATCTTGACGCGTCACCATCACTTCCGCCGCCTTGAGATAAGGCCGGGTGAAGCCGACGCCCTCCAGTTGCCGCTGTTCGGTCACGGTGAGGGAGGCAGCGATCATGTCGCCACGACCTTCCAGCAACCAGGGGACCAACTGCTCCCGATTGGGCGGCACCACCACCTCCAGTCTCAACCCCTGCTTTTCGGCAAACTTTTTAGCCAACTCATAATCGAAGCCAAGCAGCTCTCCTCGCCAGAGGAAATAGGTGGCTGCACTATTGCGGGTCAGCATACGCAGCACCCGCCGCTTTTTGAGAGCGGGCAGGTCATCACTGTGGGACCGCGCTTCTTCGGCCAGATGCTGGACACCAAGGAAGGCATTGAGCGCCTGCAGCAATTGGACATTACCCTTACGCACGCCAAAAGCGATGGAGCGAAGCCCACTGATATCCACAGCCGCCTTGATATCATCACGCACCGCCAAGTGGGAAGCGGCCAGGTTGCTATCGGCAACGGTTAAATCGTATTTCCCTTCGGCCACACCTTCTATCAGGCTGTCGGTGGCGATGGACTCGTCGACCAGAGTGATTGTAAGTGTCGGTTCACGCCGTTGAATACGCTTCAGACCGGCAAGAAAAGAGTCTGAGGCATGGACCGCCACACTTCTACCGGCCAGCCCATCCTTGTCTTGCAGTGGGTCCCCGGCCCTGGCAATGATCTGCTCACGGACATAGGCCACCGGGAGGGTAAAGGCGATCTTCGCCTTACGTTCGTCGGTGGCTGTCATATTGTCGGCAATAATGTCTCCCTTTCCCTCGATAAGCCATGGAAGTAGATCGCTATAGCGTTCCACATACACCATGCGAGCACGCAATCCCTGTTTTCCTGCGAATTTCTCCAACAACTCCCGCTCACTGTTTTGTGCCGCACCCTGACGTGGCAGGTGTTCGGCACCGGCGGGGTTACGCAGAGCCAGAATGCGTAATTCACCACGTTGACGCAAAGCATTGAGATCACCCGTTTCGATCTCCGGCAGCAACGGTGGTAGCACTGCTTTTGTCTCCACTGCGACAGTAGAGTCGGTTGGGGGTAGTGACTCATTGCATCCGGTAGCAACAAAGGTGATGAGAAATACTAGAATGCAGAACTTAAGTGTGCGCATATTGGATACCCTTAAATATGCATAGTGATTTTGAGATCATCAGGAGGGAATAATAACAAAGAGAGGAGGGGGGGGAACTCAAGGCTGGCCAGCGACTCATTAATCGGACGCCGGGTTTTCACTCGGAGTCCAATTGAATAATAGTGCCCGGCATTAGCCAATAAGTGAGCTCCCCCTTTTACGTCGAGGCTTATTCAGTATAAGAGAGAACGAAGCAGCCCGGCCCGACGTTGATCGCCGCTGTGGTGCTCATCATTGCCAGGAATGTCGGTACACCACGATCCTTGGCGTATGTGATGAACTCCTGGTATGCGTGTTCCTTCTGAATCTCACTCAGTGCCCCCGCATAACTCATTGTCACTGCATTAATCCCGAGGCCGTCATCAATAGCCTTTATGGCGTTACCGAAGATCTTTTCCAGGCCGCTAGTAAAGCCGAAGACCTTGTCCACTGCAGTGGTTTTTCCCTGGTATCCCTCAATGATTGGCTTGATGTTCATCGTCTTGCCAACCTGGTAGGTGAACCAATTGAGGCTATTGTCGCTCTTATCACCCCTGTTACCGGCGCGGTTTTTCAGGTGAAAGAGATCCTGGGGAAGGATGAAGGTGCGCACACGGTGAGTGAGCGGTTCCAGTTTCAACATCACATGTTCGATACTGGCATTCTCTTCCTTCAGAAGACGTACCGCCTCATAAACCAACACGCCGGGACCGGTGAAAAGATTATTCGAATCCATCACCATGATGCGAAAGCGCCTCTCCAGTCCCTCTGCGCTCCGCAGCTCCTTGAATTTGGGCTGACTGACCCAAACCGCTTCGCGGATGTTTTCGTAGAATTTGCTGCGGCTGGACATCATGGTGATGGCCAATACCTTATCAAAGTTCAATACCAGTTCTTTCTCGAGAATATTCGACATCTCTTGTGCCGAAACCGGTGTTGACTCGGCATCGAAACTTTTCGCCAGCACTCCCTGCTTGTAAAAATCAAGCGTTTTTCCCGGGTCACGATCATCAATGAGGACCTTATCACCGAACCTCGTATAAAAAGGAAGGATACGTATGTTATTCCGGGTTAAAAATTCGTGAGGAAGGTCGCAACATGCATCAACGGCAACGCAAACTGAATCAGACATAAATAAATTATCCTTAATTGTTTTTTTATGAAAATTACATCAAAGCGCCGAAGTAACAAACAGCGTCACTAAGGCAGTGTTCCGTACTGTACTGTGCAGTGTCGATGTTAGCTAAGGCGGGAGGCTGACCTGTTCTTTATGCATTTTTCCAGCCGCCGATTACGGTCATGATGGCAGCTGATATTTTAACCAGAATCGGGTTCACCCATGGGTCATGGTTTCGCCCTTCAGCCTCCATGCCGTAGTAACAACAGTATGCATACAGCGTTTCATCTTTATTAGATAATTGCCATTACCACTGCCATTCCACAAACACTACCTGGAGATCACCTTACGGATAGATGACCTCATCTCCAGATCATACACATATTGTTTGCTGTTACCAGCATGTTAACTTCCCCAATTTACGCCATCGGCTTGCCGACCCATTCCATAGTAATATCCACGGTGATATATCACCGAGTCTACTTTGTAGCGCCACGTGTAATTGTCCGTAATACTGGTCACACGCATGTCGTAACTCAGCTGATCCCATGTAGTTAATGGCTTCCGCCAGGCCGTGCTGGTAGTATGAAAATTTGGACCAATTCCCTCACATACTAATAAGACGACGTCATGATTCTGTTTCGTTTCATCACTAATGGTCTTGCCCCGCTTACGCTACTTGGCGCTATCGTCGCCTATCTTGAGCCAACAACCTTTATCTGGCTCAAACCGTGGTTCCAGTGGTTGTTCTCTGCCACCATGTTCGCCCTTGGTGTGGTGCTTCAACCAACGGATTTGCGTGAAACACTTACACGGCCCAAGGCGATCGGCCTGGGCGTACTGGCGCAGTATTCCATCATGCCGGCATTGGGTTTTGTAGCAGCAATATTGAGCGGCTTACCGCCGGCACTTGCACTCGGTTTTATCATTGTCGCCTGTGCCCCTGGCGCAATGGCGAGCAATGTCGTTGTCTATCTTGCCGGCGGTGCACTGGCCTACTCCATTGCCCTGACATCGGTTGCCACTTTTCTATCACCATTGTTGACACCGGCGCTGGTGAAGTGGCTTGGTTCTGTCTATCTGGAGATCCCCTTCTGGCCGATGATGCAGACCATTTTGCTCACGGTGCTGTTCCCTTTATTGCTTGGTCTTGGTGTACGCAGAGTGCTCCTGAGCCGGCGCCGCATGCATGACATCGCGGAACAGGTTGCCCCTGCGGTGGCCTCGCTGGCGATCATCCTCATATGCAGCTATGCCGTGGCGGCCAATCAGGAGCGGCTGGCCAATGTGGGGGCTACCCTTGTGGCGGTTGTTATCATCGTCAACGCCATGGGGTATCTACTTGGTTGGCAGGCCGCACGGCTATTCGGCTTCGATGGCCGCCACCGTCTTACCCTCGCCATCGAGATCGGCATGCAAAATGCCGGTCTTGGGGTGGTGCTGGCACTGAAGCACTTTGAGCCGGAAACGGCCCTGCCGGGAGCGATGTTTGCGGTGTGGTGCATACTCACCTCCGCCGGGGCGGCGGCCTGGCTGCGCAGGTCGAGGCATAAAGAGGCGGTGCTCACTCCGTAATCTCAAAATAAAGTGTCTGGTGTCAGGACAAGATATACCGGCTTTTCGTGGAGCAATTTGTTCTCAAGCCAATTCTTTTGCATTGCAATCGATTCCGTTTGCGGCTAGCCACGGGAATAACGTAAAAAAACCTGATCCCAGTCAACAGTTGCCCGCAACCTCCTACCTCCCATGGGAATCCTCGAGCCGTATGATGTAAACTTCATTCCCCGGCTTTAATAGAGGCATACCAGTGGAACAATACCGCGGCACTACCATCCTCGCCGTTAGGCGTGGCAATACTGTCGTCATCGGCGGTGACGGCCAGGTCTCCCTCGGCAACACCATAATGAAGGGTAATGCACGCAAGGTCCGGCGACTCTACCGCGATCAGGTTATCGCCGGTTTTGCCGGTGGCACCGCCGATGCCTTCACCCTGTTCGAGCGCTTCGAGGCCAAGTTGGAGAAGCATCAGGGCAACCTCACCCGCGCCGCGGTGGAGATGGCCAAGGACTGGCGCACCGATCGGGTGCTACGCAAGCTTGAGGCCCTGCTGCTGGTAGCCGACAAGACGGCCACTCTGATGATCACCGGTAACGGCGATGTCATCGAGCCGGAGAACAACCTCATCGCTATCGGCTCCGGTGGCGCCTTTGCCCAGGCGGCGGCCACAGCGCTGTATGAAAATACCGAGCTGGACGCCCGTGCCATTGTCGAAAAAGGACTCATTATCGCCGCCGGGATCTGTATCTACACCAACGACAATCTCACCATCGAAGCGTTGGACATTGCCTGAACCACTAACGACGAGTAGTGAAATGATCATGTCGACCATGACCCCAAGAGAGATCGTCCAGGAACTGGACAAACATATCATCGGCCAGGCCGGCGCCAAACGTGCTGTTGCCATCGCCCTGCGCAACCGCTGGCGCCGCAGCCAGGTGGATGCATCCCTTCGTAACGAGATCACGCCGAAGAACATTCTGATGATCGGTCCCACCGGTGTGGGAAAGACCGAGATCGCACGCCGTCTGGCGAAACTGGCGAAGGCCCCTTTCCTCAAGGTAGAAGCAACCAAATTCACCGAAGTCGGCTATGTAGGCAGGGATGTTGAGTCAATTGTCCGCGATCTGGTGGACATTGCCATCAAAATGGTACGAGAGGAAGAGATGGCCAAGGTGCGGCACCGCGCGTATGAGGCGGCCGAGGATCGGATCCTCGATATCCTACTGCCTCCAGCGCGTAGCGGGAGCGGTATCGGCTTTGTCAATGAACCGCCAGCCCCCAGCGAGTCCGAATCCAGCACCCGGCAAAAATTCCGGAAGAAGTTGCGCGAGGGTGAGCTTGACGACAAGGAGATCGAAGTCGAGGTCAGCGCCGCACCGATGGGTGTAGAGATCATGGCCCCTCCGGGGATGGAGGAGATGACCAGCCAACTGCAGGGAATGTTCCAGAACCTTGGTAGCCAACGCACCAAAAAAAGCAAGATGCGCATCAAGGATGCGCTGAAACAACTGGCCGACGACGAGGCGGCCAAGCTGGTCAACGAGGAGGAGATCAAGAGCCGTGCCGTCAATGCAGTGGAGCAGAACGGCATCGTCTTCCTCGACGAGATGGACAAGATCACCAGCCGTTCCGAGGCCAAGGGGGCGGATGTCTCACGTGAGGGTGTGCAACGTGACCTGCTGCCGCTGGTGGAGGGTTCTACCGTTTCCACCAAGTACGGCATGATCAAGACCGATCACATTCTGTTCATCGCCTCAGGGGCATTCCACCTCTCCAAGCCTTCGGACCTCATCCCAGAGCTGCAGGGTCGCCTTCCGATCCGCGTTGAGCTTGATGCCCTGGGTGTGGAGGAGTTCAAGCGTATACTCACCGAACCTGACGCCTCGCTCACCGAACAGTACCGGGCGTTACTGGCTACCGAGGGAGTTGAGCTGGTGTTCGAGGAGTCCGGCATCACACGCCTGGCGGAGATTGCCTGGCAAGTCAACGAAAGCACCGAGAATATCGGCGCACGTCGCCTGCATACCGTAATGGAACGTCTGCTGGAGACCATTTCCTATGAAGCGGCGGACAAGAGCGGGCAACGACTGGTTATCGACGATGCCTATGTGGACTCGCAGCTGCAGGCGCTGGCCTACGACGAGGATTTGAGCCGGTATATCCTGTAAGGCCAATCACCCGCCGGTCATCATATTGAATAACCGGGCTTCAGGCACCACCTACAACGAGATTAATTATCGAATTAAGGCCTCTACACACCACCGCTTCACAGAGTGCGCAGTCGCAGAACCTTTAGCGATCATTCGCCGGAAGGACTCTGCTCTTGCCAACGTCAAGTGCAGAGTTGACGCAGCCGGTATCCGGTACGATCCGGCAATGTTCTCTCGGCCTACTCCGTACCTTAGTGGTGAGTAGCAACAACATTACGAATACAAGTAGAAGAGGAAGATCATGAGCAAACACATTCCCACCGAGATCACCCTGCACAAAAGCAAACGCACCCTTGAGATCACCTTCGAGGATGGCCGGAGTTTCGAGCTGCCATGCGAGTACCTGCGCGTCTACTCCCCCTCAGCCGAGGTCCAGGGGCATGGCCCCGGCCAGGAGGTGTTGCAGCTGGGCAAAGAGGAGGTAAACATTGAAAGGATCGAGCAAGTGGGCACATACGCCATCCAGCCGAGCTTCGATGACGGCCACAACTCAGGCATCTATGCCTGGGATACCCTTTATGATCTGGGTGTTAATTACGAACAAAACTGGCAAAATTACCTCGACCGCCTGAAGGCGGCGGGACATGAACGTAAAGCGTGAGTCTTCCGCACCCCACACACCTCACCATCATCAGGAGTACGGCATGAGCGAGGAGAGCACCACACACTTCGGCTATGAGCAGGTGCCGACAGGACAGAAAGCGGCCAAGGTGGCAGAGGTCTTCCACTCAGTCGCCGCCAAGTACGACCTGATGAACGACCTGATGTCGCTGGGGATCCACCGATTGTGGAAACGCTACACCATCGAGATGAGCGGTGTGCGCCGTGGCCAGCGGGTGCTGGATATCGCCGGCGGTACTGGCGATCTGGCGGGCAAGTTCTCCAAGCTGGTCGGTCCGGAAGGGCAGGTTGTGCTGGCTGATATCAACGACTCCATGCTCAAAGTAGGTCGCTCGCGCCTGGTCGACCGCGGCCTCATCGGCAATATCCAGTACGCCCAGGCCAATGCCGAAAGCCTACCTTTCCCGGACAACCATTTTGACCTCATCACTATCGCCTTCGGTCTACGTAACGTCACCGACAAAGAAAAGGCGCTGGCATCGATGTTCCGCATCCTCAAGCCTGGCGGGCGCCTGCTGGTGCTGGAGTTCTCCAAACCGGTAGCACCGGGACTCGGGCCCGTCTATGACCAGTACTCTTTCAAGTTGCTGCCCATGATGGGTAAATTGGTGGCAGGTGACAGCGAGAGTTACAAGTACCTGGCCGAGTCGATCCGCATGCACCCGGACCAACAAACCCTAAAGGGAATGATGGAAGCGGTCGGGTTCGAGCGTTGCGACTACCACAACCTCACCGGCGGCATCGTCGCACTGCACCGGGGTTTCAAGTTCTGATCATGGCCGAGGAGCAGATCGAATACGCCGGTTTACCGCGCCGCCTGGCGGCCGCGATGATCGATGCCCTGATCCTCCTGATCATTCTCACTCCACTGACCTATATTTTTAATCAGGGTGCCGGTTTCCCCGGCCTGGATAGCGAAAGCGGGATTGTTGAGGGCGGATTCGACTGGAGCGCCCTGCTAATCCAGGACCTTCTACCGATGGTGTTGGTTATCTTCTTCTGGGTGCGCTATCGCGGCACCCCGGGCAAGCATCTGATGAACTGCCAGGTTGTCGATGCAACGACCTTCGGCAACCTGCGCGTACGTCAGGCATTGCTACGATATGTGGGCTATTTTATCTCCCTGCTGCCGCTTGGCCTCGGCTTTTTCTGGATTATCCGGGACAAGAAGAAGCGTGGCTTTCATGATCTCATCGCACACACCGTGGTGATACATCTGCCTATCAACCACATCGCCGCCGTCGAGGCCGACAAGCCCATCGAACAACTGCTCAAGGAGGTCAGATGAACGAACAGGTTTCCATGCTCGGCGTCGCCGCCCTGGCAGGTCTGGAGCAGGCGCTCAACGCCGCACTCGCCCTCGATCCAAAAACACTGGAACGGCTCAGGCGACTGCAGGGACGGGTGATCGCCATCGAACTCCAGGGCACCGGTATCCGCCTGCTGCTTCAACCTGAACAAAACGGCCTGCGCCTAATGGGTCACTACGACGGCATCGTGGATACCACCCTGCGCGGCGCTCCCTTCGCCTTGCTGCGCATGAGTACAGGGCGTACCGGTGAAGGAATGTTCAAGGGCGGAGTGGAAATCGACGGCGACGTGGAGCTGGGCCAGCAGATCCAACGGGTGTTCGAGAAACTCGATGTCGACTGGGAGGAGCACCTTTCACGCCTTACCGGCGACATCATCGCCCACCAGATCGGCAACAGCGTACGCGGCCTGCTCAACTGGGGAGAGCGTGCCGCCGAGCACCTCGGTCAGGACACTGCCGACTACCTGCAGGAAGAGGCCGAGATCCTGCCGCTGCCCTGGGAGGTCGAGGAGTTCCTCGAACAGGTCGACACCCTGCGAAGCGATGTCGATCGGCTGGAAGCAAGGGTCAAGCGCCTGCAGCGGATTCCGGAGAGTGAATGAACTGGAGCCGCCCCCCCTCGGCTATTGTTCGATTACGAAGTCGGCTCCTGCATCCACAACGATGACATTTTATTCAGCCTCTGATCTCTGCGTCATCTCCGCCCTCCGCAGTGAATTGGTTATTTCCACGAATGAAAAATAAAGAGGTTTAACACGGTGATTCGTCCCGGCCAGGCTATGCGCCTGTTTTACATCAGTTGGACGCTGTTGCGTCACGGTCTGGACGAGCTGGTCCTTGCCTCCCACCTGTTCCGCCCGCTGCATTTCCTGCGCTGGTTCATGTGGTGGCGCCTGCTGCGCAACAAGGAGTTGGGCCGGGGCGTGCGCATCCGCCGTGCGCTGGAAGACCTCGGGCCCATCTTCGTCAAATTCGGACAGATCCTCTCCACCCGTCGCGATCTGCTGCCGGACGATATCGCCAATGAACTGGTCAGCCTGCAGGATAGAGTGCCTCCCTTCCCCGGGACCACCGCTGTGACGATCATGGAAAAGGCGTACGCCAAGCCACTCGCTGAAGTTTTCGCTGAATTCGACGAAACGCCCATCGCTTCAGCCTCTATCGCCCAGGTTCATGCCGCGCGTCTGCTCGACGGCACTGAAGTGGTCGTCAAGGTGGTGCGCCCCGACATCAAGCCGGTGATCCAGCGCGATATCGGTCTGCTCTACATTATCGCCGATAAGCTGGAGCGTTACTGGTCCGAAGGCCGGCGACTACGACCGCTGGAGGTGGTGCGGGAGTTCGAGAAGACCATCCTCGATGAACTCGACCTGATGCGCGAGGCCGCATCCGCCGCGCAGATCCGTCGCAACTTCGCCAGCTCAGGGCTTCTCTACGTGCCGGAGGTCTACTGGCCGTACTGCCGCCGCAACGTTATGGTGATGGAGCGGATCAGCGGCATCCCGGTGGGCAACATCGAAGCGATCCGCGCCGCCGGCATCGACATGGAGTCACTGGCTGCACGCGGTGTGGAGATCTTCTTCACCCAGGTATTCCGCCACAATTTTTTCCACGCCGACATGCATCCGGGCAATATTTTTGTCTCACCAACCGGGCAGTACATGGCGGTGGATTTCGGCATCGTCGGCTCCCTGAGCCAAGAAGACCAACGCTACCTGGCGGAAAACTTTCTCGCCTTTTTCCACCGAGACTACCAGCGCGTGGCCGAGCTTCATGTCGAGTCCGGCTGGGTGCCGGCCACTACCAGGATCGACGAGTTCGAGGCTGCTATCCGCACCGTGTGCGAACCGATCTTCGAGCGCCCGCTGGCTGAGATCTCCTTCGGCCAACTGCTGCTACACCTGTTCCAGACTGCGCGTCGTTTCAACATGGAGGTACAACCGCAGCTGGTACTGCTGCAAAAGACCCTGCTCAACATCGAGGGTCTCGGCCGCCAGCTCTACCCCGAACTGGATCTGTGGCAGACCGCCAAGCCCTTCCTTGAACGTTGGATGAGTGAACAGATCGGCACCCGCGCCTTCGTCAATAGACTCAAGGAAAATGTGCCTCAGTGGGGCGAAAAACTGCCGGAAATACCCTCCTTGATCCACGAGGTGTTGCACCAGGCACGACACGGTAAACTGGAGGTACGCAGTAACAGCGAAGAGCTGCAGTTAATCCGTCATGAGATCCGCCGCGCTAATCACCGTACTTTTTTTGCCATACTCGGCGGCTCGCTCATTATCAGTGCCGCACTGATGCTCGGTCTCGACGGCTACACGCCGCGAATGGCCTACGGCGCACCAGTGTTGAGCTGGGTGCTTGCCGCCCTCGGCGCCATTCTCCTGATCAGCAACTGGCCGGACAACCTCGATTGATGCGGTTTTGCCTAACCACATCCTACGGAATCAAAAATTAAGCCCTTGTCTCCCTGGAGGATGCCAGGGAGCTTGCGAAGCGAATCTGTCGGGGCCGCCAACCACGCTTTCCACATCGCACCCTCTGCCCAGCCTTCTATACATCAAGAAATTCTTCTCCAACAACCCACGTAGCCATTGTAAGCCGCTCTTTTCAACTCCATAATCCGCTTGCCCGGACACCATCCACAGCCCAAGTTCCCGAGGAATTTGCTACACTATGCGACCACGGGTCCTCCACTGGCTCAGGACCTGTCCTCCCAACCTATTTTGAGAATCTCATGGCCACGAATCACGTTGATGTCGCCATCATCGGTGGCGGAATATCCGGCACCGCACTGCTCTACCTGCTGGCACGCTACACTGATCTCTCGCGCATTTCCCTGCTGGAAAAATATCCCGCCGTGGCCGAGGTCAATTCCCATGGGCGCAACAACAGCCAAACCCTGCACTGCGGTGACATCGAAACCAATTACACCCTGGATAAAGCCTTACAGGTGCAAAAGACCGCGCAAATGGTTGTGCGGTATGCCTCAGACCTGCCTGAACGTGACAAATTACTGTTCAAATACCCTAAAATGGTGCTTGGTGTCGGCGCCCGGGAAGGCAACGAGTTGCGCGAACGTTTCGAACGGTTTTCGCCGCATTTTCCCGGCATGCGCCTACTTGAGCGTCAGCAGATCGCCAAGGTTGAGCCGAAGTTAATCGAGGGCCGAACCGAAGAGGTGGTGGCGCTCGCCACCCAAAATGACATCAGCGCTGCCGACTTCAATGCCCTGGCAGTCTCCTTTGTCGAACAGACACATGCCCATGGAGGCGATCGCGTCGAGCTGCAACTCGACACCACGGTGAAACGCATCGAACGCCGTGGCGATGGTTACCTGCTCACTACCAGCAGAGGTGAGCTACAGGCGAAGTTCGTGGTAGTGAGTGCCGGCGCCCACAGTCTGCTCTACGCCCAACGCTTGGGTTATGGCCTGGAATACTCCTGCCTGCCCATCGCCGGCAGTTTCTACTACACTCCGCAAGTGCTCAATGGCAAAGTGTACACGGTGCAGAATCCCAAACTGCCATTCGCAGCGATCCATGGTGATCCGGACTTGGTGCAACAAGGAAAGACCCGCTTTGGCCCCACCGCACTGGCACTACCACTACTCGAGCGCCACAACCTGCGCACCTTCCCCGAGTACCTGGAGGTGCTGCGGCCTGACATGAACGTGGTGAAGGTGATGTTCAACCTGCTCAAGGAGCGGGAGATCCGCAACTACATGTTCAAGAACACCCTGTTCGAGATCCCACTGATCCGCAACCGCCTGTTCCTGCGCGATGCCCAAAAGATAGTACCTTCCCTTAAACTGGAAGATCTGAGTTTCGCAAAGAACATCGGCGGCGTCCGCCCTGTGATGATAGACAAGCTCAATCAAAAGCTTCACTTGGGCGAGGCGCGCATCTCACCCGGACACGGCATCATCTTCAATATGACCCCCTCACCCGGTGCGACCAGCTGTCTCGGCAACGCCGAAAACGATCTCAAGCTTATCGCTGAATACTTACAGTGTACGATTCATAGTGATGCGCTACAGGCGCAATTATACGGGGAAGACGATGATATCTGAGCGGGCAGCGCTTACTCAGCCGTTAGGTAAATCAAGCGCATTCGCCACTCAGGCAGCGGCCGTTATCTGACTCAGATAACCGTGTCGGCCAGCAGACTTTCCGCCGTTGAGAAGTCGAGACCGACAACATTTACCATCTTTCTTTTCCCCTTGAGCGTGACCTGTCGTTCATGGTCACGCCAAGAGCAGTCAGGCAAAACAGTGTAGGAACTTTCACTCAATACAATATCCACACCTAATTCCTTACTGGCGCTTTCCAGACGAAAAGCGGTGTTCACGGCATCACCCAGAGCCGTGTTATCGTTGCCCACATCAAGTGAGGCCATACCTGTATTGATGCCGACCCCCAATCGCAATGGCTCGTTCAATTCGGCAAAAGCGTTATGCAATCCACTGGTTATCTTTCTCAGCTCACCGGCCGTAGCTAGGGCACTGATAACATTGGTCCGTGAATCATCACTTTCCCAGCGGGCAAAAACGCAGTCGCCGATGAACTTGTCAACCGCTCCGCCGTGCCTATCGATAGTGTCACTGACCTCATTGAACCATTGATTCATAATTTTCGTCAGGGTGCGTATAGGCAACTGTTCTGAAAGGCTGGTAAAGCCGCGAATGTCTGCCACGAGAATGGTGATTTCCTTAATCAGCGGCGCATCGACAATCATCGTGGCCTGAAACGACAGCGAATCCGTAAAATCATTGGATCGCCCCTCCTGCTCAAAAACAAACTCCGTGCCGCCGATGGTGATTTGGTCTGCATTGCACAGCAGCGTCGGTGTCGTAATTCTCCTCCCGTTGACCATACTACCGTTTGAGCTGCCGCTATCACTCAGATAGTAATCCGACTTGCCGAGCCGACGTACTATTGCATGATTGCGCGACACAAGGAGATCTGACAACACAATATCGCTATTTTTGTCGCGGCCTATGGTGGTAACGGCGCCGCAAGGAATGCATTCCGCGTCCGGCACACCGTAGATAGTCAAATAAGCGCTCATCCGTTCCTCGTTATTCCGCTACGCCCACCGTCATCAGTGGGCATTAGCTAGGCCACTGGTGCAAAACGCAACAGCCGGTATCAGTTAATACTTCGTATTGATTTTCACTCACCATTTCGCATGACAGCTTACCCCGTTCAATTGAAAAGGGCACACTTCCGTTACCCGATCCCACCACTGCAGTATTGTCATGTTTCTGTCCGGGGTATTCGGCACAGCGAGTCCGTTCGATGGCGTACTCATCCCCATAGACAGGACGGCCGGCTGATCTAAAATCTCCAGACCACTGCACACACTGGGAGAATCGCAATGGGTGTCTACCTGGTGGCTTTCGAAAGTCCTTCCCAGGACTACCGCCAGTATCATGCGTTCGTCGAGCGCTTCGATACGATGCGCCTCTCCGACACCGCCTGGGTGGTGCAGACCGATCTTGGGGCAGACACGCTCTACCACAAACTCGAACCGCTGCTGGGAAATGATGATCACGCTTATGTCATTACTTTGGGAAAGCCGTGGATCGGCTATGGTTACGAGGCCATGAACGACTGGCTAGGCCGTCATCTCTGAATCCGCCCGTTGCGAACCCACACATCTTCCGAGGGGTACAACATTTCTATCCAAAGTCTGCACGAGCACCAGCAACGCTTCACCAATAACCGGTTTGAGCACGAAAGTGAACACATCAATGTACGCCAGGAGTTGCTGATGCCGAGCCATCATGTCAGCTACTGCCCTTACAAAGGTGAAGCCCATTATTACTCTCTGCGCCTGGGTGACACCCTGATCGAAAACGTGATCTGGTACTACCGCTACCCCACGCTGGAGTCGTCCCCAATCGCCGGTCTGCTCTGCTTCTACCAGGAGCGGAGCACACTGGAGGTTGATGGCAGATGGATCTAGTCCCGCAGTTACTCACAGGCTTGAGGAACAACGAGAGGAGAGAGTGAGATGACGACACAAACCAACCCCATCATCTGGTTCGAGATCCCGGTGACCGATCTGGACCGTGCCAAGGCATTCTACGGGTATGTGTTGGGCGTACCGTTCGAGGAACAGGCCATGGGCCAGACGCAGATGGCTTTTTTCCCAATGCTTAAAGATGCCGGCGGGGCTGCAGGAACACTGGTCAAGGGCGAGAGGTATGCCCCCTGTCAAAGCGGCACCTTGATCTATTTCACCACACCGGATATCGATGCTGCGCTTACGCGGGCAAAAGAGATAGGCGGCAAAACCCTGACCCCGAAGACCTCCATCGGCGAGTACGGTTTCATCGGGCTGCTGCAAGATAGCGAGGGCAACCACATCGGCCTTCACTCGAGGACCTGACCAACCACCTCTTAAGGATGCCAACAATGAAAAATTCGCTCCTTCCCTATGCCTTTTTGTCGATGGCATTGCCTCTGTCAGTCCACGCCTACCCCAACGGACCTGACCACTATGTCACTGACATGCTCCCCGCCTGTGCCTCTTGCCATGCGGTCCGGAACAAATCAACCATGCCGGAGATGCCCGATGCATTCGCCGAGAGTGAACTCCCGGCGAGCAAGCACTTCGGCGCTGTGCGGTCGCAGCAGCCCCCTTCCCCCTACCTTGAACTGACTGAAGAGGAAAAGACCCGCATTATCCAGGAGGCTGAACAGATCGATCAAAATTCCTCGGTCACCATCAGCGGCCCGACCGAGGTGAAGCAAGGCACCAAAGTCACCGTAACGATCAAAGCACGCGGAGGCAACGGTCCGGCGATTGGCCTGATGCTGGTGGACAAGCCCTACCGCTACCAAGCCAGGCCTGTCACGGCCGACGGCTGGCAGATTGTTGATGAGCCGCAGGTCAAGGGCCAGGGTGGTAAGGTGCAGATGACCTGGCTGGATAAACGCATCGAGGGCACGCCCCGCAATCTCGGTTTTATCCTGGTAATGGACCAGCGCTATGACCCTGAGAATGATCTCCTACCGGAAGGGGAGATCACCTACACACTGATCGCGCCGGTCAAACCCGGCGACTACACCCTCACCGCGGCCTTCCTTTACGGCACTGAAGACGCCAGCCATGCAGGTGTCTTTCAGCGCCCCTCCGGTCGCCTGATGTTCTCAGCACCTCATACAATCCAGGTGCGCTAAACGATATCAAGACTAATTCAGGCCCGTCAGCGATCAGCCAATCCACAAGGGAGCTGTTCCCTTGGCCGAATATTCACCGAGAGGACTCGACGATTAAAGGGTTTCTACGAATTTTACCCATTAACGTAGCGTATCAGCATGGACTCCACCAAGTCACAGCGGTTCGTTTGAGTGGAATATTCATCCATAAAATATGTGCTTCCTACTTCCGCTTCCAGTAGAAGCCCCGCTGTAGAGTATCCCTTCAAGACGGTATCCGCCCCCCCTTATCTCCTGCACTTGGCATCAGAAAATTCATAACCATACTTACTGGCACCACCTTGCTTTCAAGTCGGGGGTACGTGTATATGTCCAGCATCAGTACCGCCGCAACAGCTATCCTAGTTTGCGTGTTTCTGTTCGGCTGCGAACCCCCTTTTCACTACAGTCCGTATGGAATTGAGTCGAGCGCTCACCAGCTGACTGCACTCAATCTCGATAGATTGGAACAGGCCTCACTCCCGCACTTCGCGCCTTTTCGCTTTGCACTTACCGCCGATACACACGCGTACTATGATCAAATGGATAAACTGGTGCGAGTGCTCAACCGGCGAAGCGATATAGACTTTTTGCTGATCGCCGGCGATCTCACCGATTATGGTATGCAACGGGAGTACCAGTGGAAGGTCGATCTGCTCAACAAGCTGAGCATTCCCTACCTCACCGTTATCGGTAATCACGACTCCCTGAATAACGGTAAAGAGAACTATGCGGCCTTCTTTGGTAATTTCGATTACAGCTTCGTATTCAACCAGGTAAAGTTCGTCGCACTCAACAGCAACTCCTGGGAGTTCGATGATGCCGTACCACGTTTCGACTGGCTGCAGAAAGAACTGGATAATGATTTTCTTTACCGGCACCAGCTCGTGCTGACCCATATCCTGCCGCAAAACGATCGCTTTACCCCGCAACAGTCAGCAGTTTACCTGGCAACGGTCAGACAGCACTTCGTATCGTTGCTGGCGGCAGGTCACAACCATGCACACACCTACACAGAGGAGGTCCTCAGCAGCGGTCGGACAATCGCTTACCTGACCGCCGGTACACTCAAGGACAGAGCCTATGTCGTGGTGACGGTCGAGGCCGATCAGATACGCATAGACAGGGAGCATTTTTGAACCATGCCGCATCGATACCACTTCCTCACTACCCTTATCCTGCTATGGTTTGCAGGTCTCTGTCATGGCGAGGAGGAGCATCGGCTTACCGCTGACAACCTTGTGTTCCAATATGCGGGCAATCTGGGGTTTCTCTCCGCCGGCCTGGGCTGGAAAACCGGCATACACACCGAGGTTCATCTTCTTGCTGGATACGCTCCCGAAAATATCGAAGGCAAAGACATCTATGTTGTCGGCGCTAAAGGAAACTACCTTTTTAATCCGCTTACCAGCGATGAACACGTTACAACGCGTCTCTACGCTGGACTGGGTTTCCTTTATTATTTCGGCAAGCGCTACACCACCTATGACTACCCTTGGGGCTACTATACTTACCCCTCCCACGAATGGCATTTGATGCCTTATCTCGGCATCAAACTCACCAACAACGAACCAACGCACCAAGGGGTCAGCCTGTACGCCGAAGCCGGAATCATCGACGCCTATCTCATCCACTATTACAACAATTACCAGACACTGGGGCTGGAAGAAGTGATCAATCTTTCAGTGGGAATAAGTGTTCCGTTACATTAAGCTCATAAACAGGAGCGCACTTGAGCAAATTTGTGGGGCGGGTGGATTACACAAAGTGTCGAACGTATGTTACAAAATATTCTTGGTGGGAAATAAGCCTGAAAGTCAGGAATGACTTTCCTATTTCCACATCCATCATGATAATACGTTCTCAATACGCGAAATCCACCATAAATAGTGGCGGCGATCAATGTCAGGAAAACCGTGTTGAGCGCACAAAGGAAAAAGATGGATATGATAGAAAACGCTCAATGATTAAACCATTTACAGGTCAACGGTAGTGTCCTGTCGCCGATTGTTGGTGGCCGTAATACCTTAATGTGCTCGGTCGCTTGGAGAGAGTAATATTCACCATCCGCAACGAGGTCCATAATTAACCAGTTTCGATCCTTACTACCGCACAAGGGCCTGTTTACAGAAACAGACTTCAATAATGGAGCTCAGAAAACCATGGAATCTATAAACCCATACGCAACACCTGCCAGCGATATTTCAAACGTTGAATCACTGGAAGAAATCGGTATAAAAGTTTGGTCGTTTCGCGGCCGTCTGGGGCGCGTTCGCTACTTGGCATACTTAATGGCCCTGTTTTTCCTCGTCTGGATCGGCGGTGGTGTTCTTGCGGCGATGCTGATCCCTACGCTCACCGAGCAGAACCAGAGTTTGATGAGATTGGTGGGGCTAGTGATGCTCAGCGCCATTTACGGTTTGCTACTGGTCGGCTCACTCAGTTTCGCAATCCGTCGTATCCGCGATTTCAATGCCAGTGCCTGGTGGTCGTTGTTGTTGCTGATTCCCTTGGTCAATGTCATCTTTGGCTTAGCGCTTTGGTTTATTCCCGGAACCGACGGGCCAAACCGATTCGGCGCAAAGACTCCGCGCAATGGTACCGGCGTATCCATTCTTGCGGCTCTCGCACCACTTATGCTGGTAGCATACATTGGCATAATTACAGCGATAGCAATTCCGCAGTATCAAGAATATGCCATGCGGGCGCATGAAATGGCTCAAACCGCGGAGCCTTGAGCAGAAAAATAAATGCTGAAAAGCCGGTCTGCGGTACGGCAGCCGAAGCGCTGATGCCACTAGGCGAAGAGACCAGTCAGGTCACCGACGAAGGAACCTTGAACAACCTGACCGGTACTTACCGCGATAAGTCCAGAGCGGCTATGATGAAGCCTGAGCGAAAAGGGAGTCGCAGAGATGTATCAGATTGGCAAGAGATCGTACCACGCCCCGGCTTGGCGCAAGTTTGCTTTCTTCGCCGCCATCACTTGTTCCTCGCCGGGTGCCGCGCTTGAGCGAGTGGTACCCGATGATCACAAGTTGATCGCCGACGCGCTCAGCGCCGTGGCCGGAACGGTCGATGCCACGGTGATTGTGAGACCCGGCACCTATCAGGAGTCGATCACGCTCCCCGATGGCGTGGTACTCAGGGGGCAGGAGACAGCGCGAACTTTCCTGACTGGCACAGTAACGGAACCAGTGGTCACCGCATCGGGAACAGGTTCACGCATCAGCAACTTCACCTTTACCGGCGTCGATGGAAGCCCAGCCATCCTGGTCAATGCCGGTTCCACTCTCATCATCAGCAACAATGTATTTACGCTGGGGAGCGAGGGGACAGCGATCCAGGTGGAAACCGCCTCCCCTGTCATCGAACACAACGTCTTCTTCGAAAATGGTACGGCAGTGAATACCGGCGGGAATGGACTCACCATCGAAAACAACGCTTTCGTGAACAACCTTGTGACATTGACGCCCGCACCGGTCGAGGAAAGCGCGATCTCCCACAACGGGTTTTTCGATGACAATGACACAGTGACGACATTCGGTTCCAACCCGGTGACTGGTGACCCACGGTTTGTCGACCCGGCCGCCCTGGACTTTCATCTCCTGGCGGACTCCCCCTACATTAATACAGTAACGGGGACTACTGACGTCCTGGACGATACCGAAGTTGATATCGGCGCCTACGGCGGTGAACACGCCGAAGGTACACCATTTCCAGTCGCCACACCGATGCTGGTAAGTAGCACCGATTCCACCATCACCCTTCACTGGCCCGCAAACGCCTGGTATCGTCTGGGCGGCTACAGGCTCTACTATGACAGTGACCGTTCCGGCCCGCCCTATACCGGAGCCGATGCCGACAACGGCAGCTCCCCCATTGATGTCGGCAAGGTCACAGAGTACACATTGCAAGGTCTCACCCTTCCTGTGCCCCCCGAGGCCCCATTCCTGGCGCATTCGGAACCACTCAACGGTGCATTGAAGCTGGCCTGGTCCACTGTCCCTGCCGCCGCCGGCTACGTGCTCCACTACGGAGTGGCCTCGCCGGACGAGCATGCCATCGACGTCGGTAACGTCTCTGGGTATACCCTTTCAGGGCTGGAGAACGGGACCACCTACCGGATCACTGTTAGCGCCTACGCGGCAGCCCGGTACTTCCTTGCAATCTCTGCCTACGCCGCTTTCGGCGCTAAACCGGAGAGCGAGCTGTCGCCAGAGCTCTCCACAACGATCGGGGGTCCGGTCTCCGGCCCGCCGTCTAACGAGATCAGCGACTTCCCCGAGGCCATCGTTTCCTTCCCTAACCTGCCCGACAAGAACGGCTGCTTCATCGCCACGGCGGCATACGGTCATTACAGCGCGAGCGAGGTACAACTGCTGCGAGCCTTCCGCGACCGCTACCTGCTCACCCATGCGCCAGGCCGTACTTTTGTCGCCTGGTATTACCGGCATAGCCCGCAGTGGGCAGAGGCGCTCGAAGAACATGGCTGGGCAAAGCCTGCTGTACGACTGGCACTGCTGCCTGCCATCGGTGTCGCCGGCTTCACACTGAATACGCCGTTACCGATCCAGTGGGGGGTGGCGCTGAGTCTGTTCTCACTCTTGATAATGATCCGCCGCCTGAGGCATCGATCGATATGAGCCCGACCCCACACATCTATCTCGCCCTGCTCCTGCTGGTTCCCCAGGCCGTCCCGGCCTCGGAGATGGCGAACTGGTCTTTCGAGTTCAAGGGCGGTCGTTTCGAAAGCGCTGACACGCAATGGGCCGACTTCTACGGTAACGACCGTTTCCCCGCCTATGCACTCGGGTTCGGTTACAAGCTACACCGCCAGATCGAGGTCGGTCTTGAAGCGGGCTACTTGGCCGATGAGGGCCGAGGATTTGCGCCAATCCACGGGATACCTGCCGGTAACGTGAAGTACCGGCTTTATCCGCTGCACCTGCAACTGACCGTAAGGGGTGTCTTTCACCACGATCAGTGGCTGGTACCATATATTGGCGCGGGCTGGAGCCGTTTCAGCTACCGAGTTGAAACAGAGCGACAGTCGGACATCTCCGGTGCAACCGACGGCTACCAGTATAGGGCTGGACTGCAGCTGCTGTTGGACAATCTCGATAAAAACGCCGCTGCCGAACTCCGTGACTCCATCGGGGTCGAGAGTACCTACTTTTTCATTGAGGCCCAACGAACCGAGGTCAGCATAGGCGGCGCCGAGCTTGGGGGGACAGCCTACCTCGGCGGCATACGACTGGATTTCTGAGAGGCGCTGATGGCTGCCGCTCCATCCAACCCCATACATTTTCCATTGCTCACTGTCACAATCAACGTGTCGGCTATACCGCGCTTCTCAGCAGCCTAGCTCGAGATCAACCGGTTACACCGTTCCCACCAAACTATGAGCATCCAGCTTAGGGACACATGCATCTCCAGCTAAGCTGCGAGCGAGATGTTAGTCAGGATGGTGACCGATATACAGGACAATGGTAGGAGTAAAATCCGGTTCACGGTGTTTTTAACTTGAATAACAACATTATTTACGTTGAAATAGGGTTGGATTTAACAACATCAGGGACAGGGACAATGACAACCAAGGTAAGTGGCGTTTTTCGGATCGCCTTAGGGTTACTTGTAGGGATGATTTCGGCTGCTGCGCACGGCCAACTTGTATTCACTTCAGTACCACGCGCTTCGGAGGCAACTGAGAAGGCGATTTACGATCCTATCGCACGCGCCATGAGCGAGTGGATGGGTACTAAGGTGGTATATGAGCATGCGAAGGATTTGACTACCTTTTCATTCCGAATGCGTGCCGACCATTACGATATTATTTTTGACGGACCTCATTTCTCCGCTTGGCGGATGGCATACCTCAACCATACCCCTCTCGTCAGCCTGCCCGACAAGCAGGCCTTCCTAGTACTCACCGGAGCAGACAACAAGGCCGTCACAGACACCGACAGCCTGATTACCAGGAAAGTATGCGGACAAGCAGCACCCCAGCTGGGCACGCTTTTTCTATTGTCCCAGTATACAAATCCATCTCAGGAGCCGATTTTACAAATTGTCAAGGGCGAGAAAAATGTCTTCGCAAAACTCGAGTCCGGCAATTGCGAGACTGCGATTCTACGGAATAGTACCTACTTGCAGATGACGGACGCGGAGAGGGCCAAATACAAGGTTATTTATACCTCTCGGCCAGTGCCGAACATGGCTATCACTGCCGGTCCGAAAGTTAGCCCGGAGCAACGCCGGCATTTGATCGATAAACTGACGACTCCCGAATCCGCGAGGGTTGCAAAGCAGATCTTCGATCAGTACATGAAGACGGCGGATCGTTTCGAGATGACAAATGCGGCGGAGTATGAGGGGCTGGAGCTACTGTTGCAGAATCTCTCCTTCGGCTGGGACATTCAGTCAGGAAAAATGTAGCCTCGTTCGTGCAGCGGCCAACAGCGGAGCTATCAGGAACTGAGTGTCACCTGATCGGCTTCTACTCAGTGCATCAACATGGAATAAGTGGCGTGGTTCGCCGGTTTTAAACCGGCTCACTCACATGCTCTCCGCCGAAGGCGGCGATGAGTTCATCGATGAAAGTCGACAGTTCCAGTGTCATGAAAGCAAAGTCGCTGTCAAACTGCATTGCTGGATCTTCATGGCCGCTATCAAGCTCCTGCTTCACTGTATCGGTAAAGCGTAACCGTTTGATAGCGAGGTCTTCACCGACAATGAACTCCAGCCGCTCCCGCCAGGTCAGTGCCAGTTTGGTGACCTGCTTGCCGGCGGCGAGGTGAGACTGGATCTCTTCGGCGAAGGGGTCCTGTCGGCGGCAGCGCACGATCCCTCCTTCCTTGTCCGCATCCTGCAATTCATACTCATCACCCAGTTCAAAACCGGCCGGAATATCCTCACCGCTCAGCCACAGGGTCATCATTACCCGAGGGGAAGTTTCGGTATTCGGCAGACGTGCGGAGAGCGCCGCGCCTGCCCCTTCCAGTGAGGTACGTAGCTGGGCGATAAGATCTTCGGCCCTGGTCGGACTAGAGACATCCACCACCAACCAGCCCGACTTGCGGTCGACATAGGCATAAGTACGGCTTGAGCGAGTGAAAGCCTGCGGCAGCAAGGTCATTACCAGCTCCTCCTTGAGCTGCAGCTGCTCCTTACGACGCACCGGACGTGCCTCGGCAGCCTCAATTTGCGCGACCCTTTCCGCCAGCTGTTCGTTGACCACCGCCGAGGGTAAAACCCGTTCCTCCTTCTGTGCGCAGAACATGGAATAGTGCCCTATGGTGTGGCAGAACTGTTCACCGTAACGTCCCAGTGGAGGCACCCAACCCACGCTGAAAGGAGTCGCCTTGCCAACCGGACGGAACTCATCTGCAGACAGGGCCTCGTTGAGCGCATCGTGATCGAGTGTAAAAGCTTGCGTCAGCCGGAACAGATAAAGATTCTTGAACCACATGGCGGGGATCTTCCATCGCAGAAAAAAAGAGGGGGATTATTATGCCCACTCGCCTCCACATAATCACCCCTCTTTTGCGCGACAGGTGGTTGCCGAAAATCGATCTACACTAATCGTTACAAACCATTTCAAAGGCATCAGCCATGGCTAATATGGCTCATCGCAGGGCACCCAATCTCCGGTTAATCCGCGGCGATCTTGATCGTGTCGTGAGGATCGGCAACACACGTATACAGGTCGCGCCACAGGAGCGCCCACCGTTCGCGGTCAATGCATTGGCTGTGGAGCAGGATACGGCACTCGTGCTCGATGATGAAACGGTGATCTTCAATCCTGAACAGCCACTCAATGAAATCCGTCCTGAACTGAAAAACCTTAGCGAGCCACTGCCAGGCAGTGTGCTGGTCAAACGCGGCACCCCCAAGCGACTGTATGCTATCGTTCATGATCTGGATCAGGACCCAACCATGCGCCAGGAGTGGATTGTCAAGGCGCTGCATAACATGATGCGCTTGGCGGAACGCCAGCCACTGCACGCTATTGCCATGCCCCTTCTTGGTACCCGCTACGGCCAGCTCGATCAGAGCCGTTTTATAGAACTACTTTGCTTCATTCTTACCAAATACCCACCTTCATCTCCACTGAAGTTGTGGTTGATCGCCCCGCGCTACGATGTTCATGCGCTGCTGGAGATTCTGGAGTTGTTCCGCTGCCGATAAATCTTCCCTCCGGTTGTCAGCATAAAGTCGTGCTATGATCGCGGCACTTTTCTCATTTGCAGCCTACAGAATACCCGGTGGATCCCCTATCCCATCAATTGGCAGATCTGATCCTCAATATTGAGGCAGAGATGCGCCGCATTTCCCTGTGGGAGAGCCAGCGGCCTTCTGAGGAGGCGCTTTCCAGCCTGGTTCCTTTCTGTCACGATACCCTGGCCTTTCACCAATGGCTGCAATGGGTTTTCCTGCCCAAGATGAAGACGGTGCTGGAAACCGAGGAGGATTTCCCCTCCAGCAGTGAGATCGCACCACTGGCGGAATACAGTCTCGCACGACTCCCCCACGCCACCGACAGACTGCTTAACCTGCTCCGTGAGTTTGATGAATTTATCAACCGGCATGGGCAGAACTCCGGGCGGGGTTAACGCCATGAGATGGCTCCAGGCACTTGGATAAACCGGGACATCCTCCCGTCTAATCGTCCCTGATTCGTCACACTGGAGCATGGAAAGGTTGAAGTTTTTTATTTACCCACACTTCTTACCCTTACCCTCCCCCCTGCGGTTAGGCTACGCTAACCACACCTCAGAAACAGACCCGTTAGGGGAACCCGGCCGCCATGGAGCACTGGAGCGAATACAGTCGTTTTATCATCGCCTTGCTGGTGATCCTCGATCCTTTCATGGCGTTACCGATCTTCCTTGAGCTAACCCGCTTTTACACTCCGCTGGAGAGGCGGCGGGTGGCGCGCATCGCCACCCTGGCGGTGATCGTCGTGCTGTTCATCGCCGCGTTGAGTGGCGAAACGCTGTTGCAATGGATGGGTACCAGTCTCGGGTCCTTCCGCGTCGGAGGCGGCATCGTTCTACTGCTGATGGCGCTTGCCATGCTCCGTGCTGAGGCCGATCCGGTTCGCACCACCCCTGATGAGGAGGTCAATGCGGCGCGGCGGGCCTCCATCGCCGTTGTGCCAGTTGCCATCCCGCTGATGGCCGGACCCGGTGCCATGGGTACTGTCATTGTTGCGATGCAGCGCTCCAGCGCTTCCTACCACTCCTGGCTCATTCTCGGTAGCATCGTTCTTGTCGGCCTCGTTCTCTGGCTAGTACTTCGGCTGGCTGAACCGATTGGTCGTGCACTCGGCGACATCGGATTGAATATCCTCAATCGCGTTCTCGGGCTGTTGCTCGCCGCCATCGCTGTGGAGACGATGGCCAACGGGCTAAAGCAATTATTTCCGCTCCTGGCCGGGTAGTGACTAACGGAGGAATCCATGCATAGACCCAGGGTTGTTCTTATCACAGGCGGAGCGCAGGGGATCGGCAAAGGGATAGCCCGCCACCTTCTGGGTAAAGGCTATGCAGTCACCATAGTCGATATTGATGTTGAAGCCGGTGAGGAGTGTGCCAAGGAGCTCTCACTCCTCGGGCCGCTACACTTCATCCCTGCAGACATCTGCGAAGAGGCTGATATTTATGACAGCATCACCGAAAGCCTGCAGCGCTTCGGCCGACTGGACGGGCTAATTAACAATGCCGCCCTTGCAGACCCCTATCACATAGCGATAGAAGAACTCTCGCTGGAGAGCTGGAACCGGGTGATCCACACCAACCTAACCGGTAGCTTTCTAGCGACAAAGCATGCCGTACCCCATTTGCGCGACGCGGGCGGCAGTATCATCAATATCGCTTCCACTCGTGCGCTGCAATCAGAGGCCAATACCGAGGCTTACACCGCCTCCAAGGGGGCACTGGTCGCCCTGACTCATGTCCTGGCGGTAAGCCTAGGACCGGCGATCCGCGTCAATTGCATCAGCCCCGGCTGGATCGATGTCAACGAATGGCAAAAACGTAAAAACCGGCGGACGGCCGAACTGAGCGAGCGTGACCACCTGCAACACCCGGCGGGGCGGGTCGGCACTCCCGAGGATGTAGCGGCATTGAGCGCTTTCCTGCTCTCCGAGGAGGCAGGGTTTATTACAGGCCAGAACTTCGTCGTCGACGGAGGAATGACCCGAAAGATGATCTACGAGGAGTAACCGCCATCCTCTCAACTGTCCAGATTCAGTCGCTTAGGACACAAAAACCAACAACCATGCAGCCCGAGCAATGCTACTGAACGCTCCAATGTCTTGTCATTGCGAGCGAAGCGAAGCAATCTCATGCCGTGTTAGCGTTGCCGACAGATTGCTTCGTCGCTAACGCTCCTCGCAATGACATCCACCTGTAGTCAGACGCCAAATATTTTATTGCCCAACTAAAAACGGCCTCCGAGGAGGCCGTTTTATCTGAACATATCGTCAAACCGTCAGGCGGCAAGCACAGTCTTCAACTTCTTCATCGCATTTTTCTCCAGCTGACGAATACGCTCCGCAGAGACGTTGTACTTGTCTGCCAGATCCTGCAAGGTGGACTTGTCCTCGGTAAGCCAGCGAGAGGCGACAATATCGCGGCTGCGGTCATCGAGCCCGCTCAATGCCTCGTGCAGCTGATTATTATTATGCTGTTCCCACTCCTCATCCTCTGCCTGGCTAGCCGGCTCGAAACGGGTGTCCTGCAGATAGCTGGCCGGAGTGGCCGGCATATCGTCGTCGTTTTCGCTGTCAGGGGCACCGTCAAAAGCCATGTCTCGGCCACTCAGTCGCGATTCCATCTCCAGCACATCGGCACGGGTGACACCGAGTGCCTCGGCCACGGCATCGACCTCATCATGAGAGAACCAGCCCAGACGCTTCTTTGAGCTGCGCAGGTTAAAGAACAGTTTGCGCTGTGCCTTGGTGGTGGCTACCTTGACTATACGCCAGTTACGCAGGATAAATTCGTGTATCTCGGCTCGTATCCAGTGCACGGCAAAGGAGACCAGGCGTACGTTCATACTTGGGTCGAAACGACGTACAGCCTTCATCAGACCAATGTTGCCCTCTTGGATGAGGTCAGCATGGGGCAGACCATAACCACTGTAGCCGCGGGCAATGTGGGCGACAAAGCGCAGGTGTGACATGATCAGTTTGCGCGCTGCCTCCAGGTCCTCGCTTTCGCGGTAACGGACGGCCAGTTCGTGCTCTTCATCGGCAGTCAGTACAGGAATGCGATTAACCGCCTGGCTGTAGGCCTCGATACTGCTGATCGGAAAGTTCAGTTGAAAATCCAGCGCCTTGGACATGGAATCCTCCCACTAAAATACGGAATATGGCGTCATTAGTAACCAACTATATCACTCGGGTATTATATTGCCAAGTGCTTTCTCTGGAAAATTGGATAGTCACCTATACGATAAGTTCCCACCATTTTCCAGCGAACTTGATCAGGATGCAGACTTGGAGGAGCGATCGGTTTGACGCCTGATGGACGAATCACCGCGCCTGCAGTGCGCAAAATTTCAATTAGCCGACATTTAGAATGTATGTCAGGTACGTTGGCGCCAACTCACATGGGGCGTAAGCTTTTCGAGGTATCACGTCGGTTCAATGGCGCGCAGATGGCGTCCAACCGCAAGCCAAGAGCCTAAAAGGCCCAGCAACAGGCCGCCACCGAGCAAAACGCTAACCGTCATCAAATCCATGCCGCCCAGACGAAATGTACTGTTATAGAGTCCCGCAAGATTATTGACCGGTGACGCTAAAAACCACATTGATGCCTGCACCAGGACGAAAGCGATTAAGCCCCCAATCAAACCATACCAGAAACCGGTATAAAGGAAGGGACGGCGAATAAAGGTATCGGTGCCGCCTATGAGCTTGGTGATGACGATCTCGTCACGTCGGTTCTGAATCGCCAGACGGATGGTATTACCCACCACCAACAATACGGCCATGGCCAGCAGACTGGCCAGTACCCATACACCGCGGCGACCGATATTCATTAGTCCGTAGAGTCTTTGCACCCACTGCAGATCCAGCTGCGCCAGCTCCACTGCGCCCTCCTCACTCAACTCCTCCACCAAGGCGGCCAATGTGTCAGGGTCTTGCTGTGTCAGCGCCGGATGCACCACAAGCACCGGCGGCAAAGGATTCTCTTCCAGGGCGCCCAGCGCCTCACTGAAGCCGGACAGAAGACGAAACTCCTCCATCGCTTGCTCAGCCGAGATATAGTCCACTGAAGCCACCGCGGGCCGAGCACGCAATTTTGCAGCCAAGGCCTGCGCCGCCGGCTCACGGGTGTCCCGCTGCAGAAAAAGCGAGACCTGGGCAGCGCCGTCCCAGCCACTGAGCACTGTCTGTACGTTCTTCAACAATACATGCAAGCCGGCAGGCAGGGCCAGAGCGATGCCGATCACCGCTACCGTCATCAGGGTGGAGAAAGGACGGCGTGTGAGCTGACCCAGGGCATAAAACAGAGTCTGGGCATGTCGCAGGAAGTAGTTGCGAAACCAGGAGAGCGCTCCCTGGCGCCGTACCCGTGCGCCACGGCCACCGGCGAACTCCTTCGGCTCACGCCGGGTCTGGTTACGCGCCATGCTCCGCCCCCCACAGACCATCACTGGCCAACGTACCGTGATCCAGCTGCAGCACCCGGTGGTGCAGGCTACGAATGAGGGCGTGATCGTGACTGGCGATAAGCACACTGACGCCGACGCTGTTGAACTGCTCGAAGATCCCCATAATCTCCCTGGAGAGCTCGGGGTCGAGGTTACCTGTCGGCTCGTCGGCCAGCAGCAGCGCCGGTTTGTTGACTACCGCGCGAGCGATACCGACGCGCTGCTGCTCACCGCCCGAGAGTGTAATCGGGTAAAGCTTCTCTTTGCCCAGTAGCCCGACCTTGTCGAGAGAGGCGCGTACCCGCCGCCCGATCTCCTGATGGCTGTAACCGGCGATAATCAGCGGCAAGGCCACGTTATCAAACACGGTACGATCGAACAGCAACCGGTGGTCCTGAAAGATCACACCAATATTACGCCGATGAAAGGGGATTTTGCGTCGACCGAGCTTATTCATGTTCTGACCGTTGACCACCACTTGGCCACCGCTGGAACGTTCTATTAGCGCAATGAGCTTGAGCAGGGTGGACTTACCTGCGCCCGAGTGCCCGGTAAGGAAGGCCATCTCACCCGGCGCAAGATGAAAATTCACTCCCCGCAGAGCCTCGTAGCCCCCGGGATAACGCTTACTGACGTTGGTAAAACGAATCATAAATTCAGCTATAAGTGGCAGGTAGCATGTGACTAACAGGAAGGCTGTTCACCGGTGACTTGATATTGTCACTTCTCACTCTCAAACAACGCATCCACAAACTCCCTGGCATCGAATGGGCGCAGATCATCGATGCCCTCGCCAACACCGATAAAACGGATCGGCAATCCTGTTTTCCTGGCAATGGCGAAGATAATACCGCCCTTGGCGGTGCCGTCCAACTTGGTTAGGGCGAGACCGCTGACCTCTACGGCGGCGTGGAACTGCTGAGCCTGGTTGAGGGCATTCTGGCCGGTACCGGCATCGAGCACCAGCAGCACCTCATGTGGGGCGCTCTCATCCAGCTTGCCCATCACCCGCTTTACCTTCTTCAGCTCTTCCATCAAGTTTGCCTGGGTATGCAGGCGCCCTGCAGTATCCGCAATCACCACATCGATACCGCGTGCCTGGGCCGCCTGTACCGCATCGAAGATCACTGAGGCAGAGTCCGCGCCGCTATGCTGAGCAATCACCGGGATGCTATTGCGCTCACCCCACACCTGCAATTGCTCTACGGCAGCGGCGCGAAAGGTATCGCCCGCGGCCAGCATCACCGACTTGCCTTCGTTCTGTAACCGTTTTGCCAGTTTGCCGATGGTGGTGGTCTTGCCGGCGCCATTGATGCCGACAACAAGGATGACAAAAGGCTTTTTGTCTCCCTCAATCTGCAAAGGCTTGCTGCTTGGCTCAAGCATCGCCTGCATGTCTTCGCGCAGCGCCGCCATCAAAGCCTCACTATCGCTAAGCTGCTTACGCGAGATACGCTGGGTAATATCGGTGATGATCGCCTGGGTGGCCTCCACGCCCATGTCAGCCACCAGCAACTGAGTTTCAATCTCCTCAAGCAGATCGTCGTCGATCTCCTTTTTACCGAGCACCAAATCACCGATGCCCTCAGTCAGGCCGCTGCGGGTGCGGCTAAGGCCACTCTTGAGACGTGAAAACAGGCCGGCTTTCTTCTCCGCCTGCTGTTCCACGCGCTCTTGCTTTTTATCTTTGCCGAAACCAAACATGGCACTAATCCGGGAAAATGTTGAACCTGACACCCTGCTGCGTTGTCTTTGAAGCACGGGTGACCGAAAGGGGTTATCCTACCACCTCACCCACTGGTGGGTAAGCAAGAACAACCAGAATGCACCACAGAGTCACAAAGGAGTTCGGTGTCGTAGTCGATATTGGAGGGCTTGGGCCAGGTCAGGAGCAAAGCAGGCCAGAGCCGCCAGACAATGACTTATGTGATTGCCCCCTTGTGGATTCCCTCTCTCCCTGGTGCAGTATCAATTAAAGGAAACCGGTTTTGCCTATGTCAAGAACATCAAATCGCATCTTATCGCTTTTGCTACTTGGCCTACTGCTAGGAGGATGCACACCTGAGCCTCCCGAGTCCGGCGCAAAAGCTATCCCGGACAAAAAAACCACTGCAACCGACGAGACTGTTCATGAGTTTCATCTGACCAACGGGATGCAGCTCATCGTCAAGGAGGACCATCGCGCCCCGGTGGTAGTGTCTCAGATCTGGTACCGAATCGGTGCCAGTTACGAGCACATCGGCATCACCGGCGTCTCACACGTGTTGGAACATATGATGTTCAAGGGCACGAACAAACATCCTACCGGCGAGTTCTCTCGCATCATTGCGGAAAACGGTGGCAGCGAAAATGCCTTCACGGGCAGCGACTACACCTCATATTTCCAGCAGTTGGAAAAAAGCCGACTGCCTGTGGCCTTCGAACTGGAGGCCGACCGCATGCGCAACTTGCAGCTCCCACCGCAAGAGTTCGCCAAAGAGGTTAAGGTGGTGATGGAGGAGCGTCGCATGCGTACCGAGGACAAGCCAACCTCGCTCACCTATGAACAATTCAAAGCCACCGCCTTTAAGGTCAACCCCTATCACAACCCGATAATCGGCTGGATGAACGATCTGGAAAACCTCACAGTGGAGGATCTGGAGGAGTGGTATCACACCTGGTATTCCCCGAATAATGCCACCCTTGTGGTGGCAGGGGATGTGGAGCCGCAGGAGGTGCTGGCCCTGGCCAAACAGCACTTCGGCAGCATTGAACCAAGCCGGTTGCCTGAGGACAAGCCACGCAAGGAGCCCGAGCAACATGGTGAGCAGCGTGTCAGCGTTAAACTGCCCGCTGAGCTGCCACTGCTGCTAATGGGTTACAAAGTACCGGTATTGCGAACCACCGAGGAGAGCTGGCAGGCCTATGCCCTGGAAGTCCTAGCCCATGTGCTCGATGGCGGCGATAGTGCCCGCTTAAGCCGGGAATTGGTACGCGGCGAGCAACTGGCCGCCAGTGCTGGCGCCGGTTATGACCTGCTGGCACGCCACGACAGCCTCTTGACCCTACAGGCCATCCCAGCCCAGGGACGCAGCATCAAGGAGCTGGAGGCCGCACTACGCGAGCAGATCAAACGCCTGCACGAGACGCTGGTCAGCGAAAAGGAGCTCGCGAGGATCAAGGCCCAAGTCACCGCAGGCAAAGTCTATGAGCTGGACTCCATCTTCTACCAGGCGATGCAGATCGGTATGCTTGAAACGGTTGGACTCGACTGGCGCGAGGCCGACCGTTATGTGGAGCGCATCAACGCCGTGACCCCGGAACAAATCCGCCAGGTCGCGCTCCGCTTCCTGCGTGATGAAAACCTGACTGTCGCTATTCTCGATCCACAGCCGCTCAATGCCCAGGCGGTCACAGCTACGGAGGTGAACCATGCGGGCAATTAATCCCGGACGCGCGCTGCGCACTGTCGCACTGCTGTTCCTTACCACTCTATTTCTTGTGCCACCTGCCCAGGCCAATCCGGATATTGAGCACTGGCTTACCGGCAATGGCGCCCGTGTCTACTTTGTTCCTGCACCGGAGCTGCCGATGGTAGACATCCGCGTGACCTTTGACGCAGGGAGTGCCCGTGACGGCAAACTGGCGGGGCTCGCCATGCTCACCAACGGGATGCTCGAAGAGGGTGCCGGCGCCCTTGATGCCAATGCCATTGCCGAGCGCTTCGACAGCCTCGGAGCACACTTTTCCGCAGGCTCCCAACGCGACATGGCTAGCGCCAGCCTCCGCACCCTCACCGAGCCCAGCCTGCTTAATCCGGCACTGGAAAGCTTCGCCCTACTGCTCGAACAGCCAAGCTTCCCGCCCGATGCCCTTGAGCGGGTTCGCTCACAGATGCTCACCGGCCTGCAGCACGAAGAGCAAAACCCTGGAGAGATCGCCTCACGTGCCTTTTATAAAGCCCTCTACGGGGAGCACCCCTACGGCATCCCTCCTTCCGGCACCGTGGAAAGTGTCCGCGCCATAACCCGAGAGGATCTCCTGGCCTTCTATCAGCGCTACTATGTGGGGCGCAACGCGGTGGTCGCCATCGTCGGCGCGATCAACCGTGACGAGGCCGAGCGGCTGGCCGATGCTGCTGTGGGCCGCCTCGCCGAAGGGGCCGCTGCACCCGTTCTGCCTGCCGTCCCATCTCTGGTTCAACCGCAGGAGCAGCACATCGATCATCCCTCAAGCCAGATCCACGTTCTTGTGGGTGAGCCGGGCATGCGACGCGGTGATGCTGACTACTTCCCACTCTATGTCGGCAACCACATCCTCGGTGGTAGCGGACTGGTATCACGCATCAGCGAGGAGGTACGGGAAAAACGCGGTCTCTCCTATAGTGCGTACAGCTACTTTGTGCCGATGCGACTGGAGGGGCCTTTCCTCCTCGGTCTACAGACCGCCAATGACAACCGGGACGAAGCGCTGGCAGTGCTGCGCCAAACCTTGATCGGTTTTGTCGAGGCGGGTCCGACCGAAGAGGAACTGCTCGCGGCGAAAAAGAACATTACCGGCGGATTCCCCCTGAAAATCGACTCCAACAGCGACATCCTGGGCTACATCTCCATGATCGGTTTCTATAACCTGCCGCTGGACTATCTCGATACCTTCAACAATCGGGTAGAGTCGCTCACCACCGCGCAGATCCACGACGCCTTCGCCCGACGCGTCCACCCCGACAAAATGATCACCGTCACTGTCGGCGGCAAGCCCTGAAGATGGCTAAAGGTAGAAGCAAGGGTGGTGGCAGCAATACGCTGCGCATCATCGGCGGACAATGGCGCGGACGCAAACTGCGCTTTGCCGATGGCGAGGGTCTCCGCCCCACCACCGACAGGGTGCGCGAAACGCTGTTCAACTGGCTACAGCCGCTCATCGCCGGTGCACACTGCCTGGACCTCTTCAGCGGCAGCGGATCACTCGGCCTCGAGGCGCTCTCCAGAGGGGCCGGCAAGGTCGTGTTCATCGAACGTAATCCCAAGGCAGTGGCCGCACTGAAGGAGAACCTGCAGCTGCTGCAAGCCACTAATGCCGAGGTCCATCCAGGCGATGCCATCGCCTGGTTGCGGGGAAAGGCGACGCCTTTTGATGTGATCTTCCTCGACCCGCCGTTTCGCAAGGACCTACTAAGTCCAGCCCTCAGCCTTCTTGTGGAAGGAGGCTGGGCTGCCGCCGGCACCCGCGTCTACATTGAGCAGGAGTCGGAGCTTGGGGAGCCCATCCTGCCACCGGGATGGGTGCTGCTGCGCAGCAAAAAGGCCGGGCAGGTGGGGTATTACTTGGTGGAGGTCAGGGAATAGGAGGTCGCAAGTCGACCAGTATTAGCCCCACCCGCTTGCCACATAGGAGACGCCTCTCCTCATCAGGCAAAACTGCTATCATGGACTGCCCAACCAGCGAGAGTTGCGATGCCTGTCACCACGATCTACCCGGGGACATTTGATCCCATCACCAACGGTCACAGTGACCTCATAGCACGTGCCGCTCGACTGTTCGACAAAGTCGTGGTTGCGGTCGCCGCGAACCCCAAAAAGACACCACTGTTCAATCTCGAGGAACGGGTAGAACTCGCCCGAGAGGTTCTCGCCGGGCTTAAGAATGTCGAAGTCTGTGGCTTCGACACTCTACTGGCGGATTTTGCCCACCAGCAGGGTGCCAGGGTGATTTTACGGGGCCTGCGCGCCGTTTCCGATTTCGAATATGAATTCCAGCTTGCCGGAATGAATCGCCGTCTGGCGCCGGATGTGGAGACGCTGTTCCTCACCCCGGCGGAGAAATACACCTTCATCTCCTCCAGCCTGGTCAAGGAGGTCGCTGCGCTTGGTGGCGATGTTAC
>JBFEYJ010000008.1:0-34430 GCA_041562215.1 Thiohalomonadaceae bacterium
ATTCTACGAGACCACCTGCCCGAAGTGCGGCGGTAAGGCTGAGCGCGAAACCGATACCTTTGACACCTTTATGGAGTCCTCCTGGTATTACGCTCGCTATACCTGTCGCAGCAATGACGGTGCGATGCTCGACGAGCGCGCTGACTACTGGCTGCCGGTGGACCAGTACATCGGCGGTATCGAGCACGCGATCCTGCATCTGCTCTATGCACGTTTCTACCATAAGCTACTGCGCGATCAGGGGTTGGTGAAATCTGACGAGCCTTTTGCCAACCTGCTGACACAGGGGATGGTTCTCAAGGACGGCTCAAAGATGTCCAAGTCCAAGGGCAACACGGTCGACCCGCAGGAGCTCATCGAGCGCTACGGTGCCGACACCGTGCGCCTCTTCACGATGTTTGCTGCGCCGCCGGAGCAGTCCCTGGAGTGGAACGATTCCGGTGTGGAGGGGGCGCACCGCTTCCTCAAGAGACTGTGGGCCTATGCCCATGAACACAAGGCAGCGCTGGGTGGTGCAATCGTCACCACTGAAGAGATGAAAAATGCACGGCGCGAGATCCATGAGGCGCTGGCGCAAGCACTGGCGGATTTCGGTAAATACCAGTTCAATACCGTCGTTGCCGCCTGCATGAAGATGATGAACACCCTCGGCAAGCTCGAGGGTGAGGGCGCCGATGCGCTACGCAACGAGGGTATTTCCATTTTGCTGCGCCTGCTCTCGCCAGTCGCGCCGCACGTCAGTCACACTCTGTGGCGCGAGTCAGGTTATGGCGAGAACATCCTCACCGCTCCATGGCCTGCCGTGGACGAGGCGGCCCTGGTGAAGGATTCCATCGACCTGGTGGTCCAGGTCAACGGGAAGGTGCGCAGCCAGGTCAGCGTCCCGGCCGGAGCCGACAAGGACGCCATCGAGGAGGCGGCGCTGGGCGATGAAAAGGTACAGTCTTTCATCGATGGCCAGACGATCGTGAAAATTATTGTCGTGCCCGGGCGCTTGGTGAACATCGTGGTGAAACCGCAGTGACAACTTGCTCAGAGCAGGGAGTCAATGTGACGGGACAAAACGGAATGCTAAGGCGTGGCGTTCTATTCCTGCTTCTTGTCACTTGCGCCTTGTCCCTGGTTTCCTGTGGCTTTCACCTACGCTCAGCGGTGGAGTTGCCACCTGCCATGGCTCGAACCTACATCGGGGGTGTCGAAAACAGCCCGCTCTATTACGAACTGGAGAGCGCACTGCTTGCCGCCGGTGGTCAGGTGGTCGAAACGGCGGAGTCAGCGACAGCAATCCTGGCTATCCACGGCGAGCGTTACGGACGTCGCGTGCTTAGTGTGGATAGTGCCGGTCGCGCCAGTGAGTATGAACTCAGTCTACGCGTCGCCTACAGCCTGACCACACCGCAAGGTGAGGTGCTTGCCGGACAGGATGAGGCATCGCTGCTGCGTGATTATCGCTTCGACCCGGCTAATGTCCTGGCCTCTGGTGGGCAGGAGGAGATGCTGCAGAATGAGATGCGCCGCTATGTGGTGCGTCAGATCCTGCGCCGCCTGCAGTCCACCACCGGACGTCCTGAGCTGTAATGAGGCTGCGCTACGAGCAACTGGCCTCCCACTTGCAACAGGGATTGAAGCCGCTATATCTCATCAGCGGCGATGAGCCGTTGCAATTGATGGAGGCGGCCGATGCGATCCGTGCCCTCGCTCGTGAGCAGGGATTTGGCGAGCGCGAGGTACTGCATGCCGAGGGTGGGTTCGACTGGAACGCCCTGAGCGCCGCCTCCGGTTCCCTCTCCCTGTTCGCCGAGCAGCGACTGCTTGAATTGCGCCTGCCGAGCGGCAAGCCTGGGAAGGAAGGCGGTGCGGCGCTGGTCGAATATGCCGCCAGCCCGCCGCCGGATACCTTACTGATTATCCTCAGCGGCAAAATCGATAGCGCTTCGCAGAAGAGTAAGTGGTTCAAAACGCTGGAGGCGGCAGGGGTAATTTTGCAGGTGTGGCCGGTGGAACCCGGTGCTCTGCCGGGGTGGGTGATGGGGCGCATGCGCTCGCGTGGTATGCAGCCCACTGCCGGGGCGGCACAAATCCTGGCCGAGCGGGTCGAGGGCAACTTGATGGCGGCTGCCCAGGAGATAGAGAAGCTTCGGCTGCTTTATGGTGAGGGTACGATAGACGTACCGCAGGTAGAGGAGGGGGTGGCTGACAGCGCCCGCTACGATATCTTCGAGTTGGTCGATACCGCCCTGCTCGGTGATGCCGTCCGCACCAGCCGGGTAATAGAGGGGCTTCGCGCCGAAGGGGTGGAGCCGATCCTGGTACTGTGGGCGCTGCTGCGCGAAATTCGCACCATGGCGCAGATGGCCGGAGAGCTGGCCAAGGGTGGCAGCATCGAGGCGTTGCTGGGCCAGTACCGGGTATGGGAAAAGCGCAAGGGGCCGGTGCGCGCCGGACTTCAACGCCATACCTTAAAACGCTGGTTATTGTTGTTACGTCGCGCCGGGCGTATCGACCGCATGATCAAAGGGGTTGAGCCAGGCAATCCCTGGGATGAGTTGTTACAATTGGCACTATTGATGGCGGGTGTGCGCACGGTGTGAAGAGTGGTTCACGGCGTAGGAGCGGCTGCCCTACAAGTGAAGGAATGTTCAAGAGCAGGACGGGTAGCGCCGCCACGTGCTGAACAATGACAATTTCGGGATTAGACATGGATATTAAAAAGTATATGCAACAGGTGGGGCTGCAGGCACGTGCCGCTTCACGAGAGATGGCCCGGGCGGGCACAAATGCCAAGAACGCTGCCCTGCTGGCGATCGCCGCCGAACTGGAGAAAAACAGTGAGGCGCTGATCGAGGCCAACGGCAAGGATCTCGATGCCGGCAAAGCTCGTGGATTGGATGCGGCGCTGCTGGATCGCCTGGAACTCAACCGTGAGCGTATCGCCGCCATGGCCGAGGGGCTGCTGCAGATTGCGACATTGCCCGATCCTGTCGGTGAGATCGCCGACATGAGTTTCCGCCCCTCTGGTATTCAGGTGGGCAAGATGCGTGTGCCGCTGGGGGTGATCGGGATCATTTACGAATCGCGCCCCAATGTGACAGCCGACGCAGCGGCGCTGTGCCTGAAATCGGGCAATGCGGCGATCTTGCGCGGTGGCTCCGAAGCGGCTCATTCCAACCAGGCCATCACCGTCTGTATCCAGCACGGACTGGAGAAAGCCGGCTTGCCTCCCACTGCGGTACAGGTAATCGAGACCACCGACCGTGCCGCGGTGGGTGAGCTCATCACCATGTCCGAGTTTGTGGACGTGATTGTGCCGCGCGGCGGCAAGGGCTTGATCGAGCGTATCAGCGCGGAGGCGCGGGTCCCTGTGATTAAGCACTTACACGGCGTCTGCCACGTCTACATCGATGATGAGGCCGATCTGGAAAAGGCCACCCGCATCGCCTTTAACGCCAAGACCCACCGCTATGGCGTGTGTAACGCCATGGAGACCCTGCTGATAGCCGAGGGTGTGGCCGAAGCGGTGTTGCCGGAACTCGGTGGGATGTACCGGGAGAAAGGTGTGGAGTTACGCGGCTGCGAGACAACCCTTCGGCTCGTGCCGGGCAGTGTCGCTGCTTCCGAGGAGGATTGGGATACCGAATACCTCGCGCCTATCCTTTCCATACGGGTAGTCAAGGACATGGACGAGGCGATCGAGCACATTCATCGACACAGCTCCGGCCATACCGAGGCCATTGTCACGGAGAATTACACCCGGGCACGACGTTTCCTCGCCGAGGTCGATTCCAGCTCGGTGATGGTGAACGCCTCGACACGTTTTGCCGACGGTTTCGAGTATGGACTGGGCGCCGAGATCGGGATCTCCACCGACAAGATCCATGCCCGGGGTCCTGTCGGACTGGAGGGACTGACCTCGCAAAAGTATATCGTGCTTGGCGACGGACAGATCCGGGAATAGTCATTGGCACGCTACCTGATTGCCACAAATAACGCTTTAGCGGGGATCCGGATTGCCCTGGTACAACAGTGCGTTGCTCGCCTGGGTAGGGGGCTCCTGCTGGGTGTTGGCTTGATGGTAGCGAGTGGGCCAGTCGCTGCATTGACCATTGGTGAGCTGGTGGTCCACTCCAGACCCGGCAAAGTGTTTCGAGCAAGTGTACCGCTTACTCTCCAGGGCGAGGAAAAGCTGGCCGAGCTACAGGTCGACCTGGCGACGGCCGAGATCTATGCGGAACAGCAACTGGAGCACCCGGCCTTCATTGATGGGATGCATATCGGACTGTTGGCCACGGGTGAAAACAGCGCCCGGATCCAGCTCTTCGGTCAACAAGCCTGGCAGGGAGAAGAAGCACTACTGGTGCTTTATGCTGTTTGGCCCCAGGGGCAACTTTCCAGGCGCTTCAGGCTGGCGGAAGTTGAACTTGATAAAGATAATGCTGAGGAGACCCCCCGATTTGTCGAGGTCGCCGGGAATGAAACTCTCGATGCGATCGCCATGCGCCTGAGCGTGGGAAGCACCCGTAGTTACCTGCATATGATGTATGCGCTTTTTCTGGCCAATCCTGAAGCTTTTTATCGAGGTAACATGAATAACCTCAAGCAAGGGGCAAGCTTACGTGTGCCGACCGGGGCGGAGCTCTACGCGATGAAAGACGCCGAGGTTTTCCGTGCTATTCGCCGGCAGTTTGAGGATTGGCGCCAACAGCAGGAGGTACCGGTGGTTGCGCCGACGCAGGCAGGTGCAATGCTCTCCCAGATAAGCGATGCCCAATCCGCCGCACTGGATCTCAAGGGCGACCCTCATGCACTGCAACAGCAATTGCAGCAGTTGGGCAAGGATAATGAATCGATCGAGCGCCGCAACGCTGAGCTCAAGGAACGTCTGCTGCGCCTGGAACAACAGATAGACCAGGTGAGCGAGCAGGTGCTCGATTACCCGTCGCCACCGCAAGCGGGGCCGGTCGAGGATGGATCAATTGCCAACACTGCACCAGACAAGAAGGAAGCATCGAAAGAGGAGGAGCCTGTGCACGTTAAGAGCAGGCCTGTTGCCAGTGAAGGCTTGCCGGGTTATATCATTTTTATCGTCCTGTTACTGGCGTTGGGCAGCGGAGTATTGGTCTGGCGTAATACCGCGGGTCAGCAGAGTAGTCGCGAGTGATGGGGGGTGCCCCGGTTGCCCCGATCGGTGTTTTTGGCGGAACCTTCGATCCTGTCCATTTCGGTCATTTGCGCTCAGCACTGGAGTTGCTTGAGCAGCTGTTGTTACAGCGGCTTCATCTTATTCCCAGTGCCGTCCCGCCTCATCGCGACACACCTTGCGCCACGGCAGAGCAACGCCTCGCCATGCTCAGGCTGGCGGTGGAGGGGCAGCCCGGTTTTGTGGTCGACGAGCGCGAAATCGCCCGTCCTGGTCCATCTTTTATGGTTGATACCCTGGCTTCGTTACGTGCCGAAGTCGGGGAGACACCGTTGTGCCTTATCCTGGGCGTGGATGCTTTCCTCGGGCTACCGGGATGGCATCAGTGGCAGCGCCTGACAGATCTGGCCCACATCGTGGTCGCTCACCGTCCAGGATGGAGCCTGCACGACACGAGTATGCCGCAGGCACTGCGGCAAATGGTGCATGGACGCTGGTTGACCGATGCGACAGCGCTTCGCGCACAGGTCGCAGGTGGCGTGTTGCTGCAGAGTGTCACCCAGTTGGATATCTCTGCCACCGATATCCGCGAGCGCATTGCGGCGGAAAAAAGCGCCAATTACCTACTGCCGGTTAGCGTCTGGCAGTATATTCAGAAACAGGATCTTTACCGTTGAAAAGAGAATTGATGAACGCGGAACAATTGAAAGAACTCGTCGTTGACGCCCTGGAAGACCTCAAAGGGATCGACATCAAGGTGCTGGATGTGCGTGGCAAATCCAGCTTTACCGACATTCTGGTGATCGCATCCGGCAACTCCACCCGCCAGGTCAAGTCCCTGGCCGACCATGTGGTCGAGAAGGTCAAGGAGAATGGCATTCGGCCTTTGGGTATGGAGGGGGAGAAGGAGAGCAACTGGGTACTGGTCGATCTCGGTGATGTGGTGGTACATGTTATGTTGCCGGAGACACGCGACTTCTACAACCTGGAGAAACTGTGGGGCGATGAAGCGCCGCAGGAGGAGAGTGGCGGGGGATCCTGAGCCATGCAGATCCATCTCATTGCGGTCGGCAACAGGATGCCCGCCTGGGTGGAGCTTGGGTATCAGGACTACGCCAAAAGATTGCCGTTTGAGTGTGGCCTGATGTTGCATGAAATTCCTGCCGGTAAGCGCGGAAAGAACGCCGATATCGTTCGTTTGACGCGCCAGGAGGGAGAAAAGATGGCCTCTCTCATACCCAAAGGGGCGCGTGTGATAGCGCTGGAGGTCGGTGGCAGGGCTTGGTCGACAGAGCAGCTCTCAGCCAGGCTCGACAACTGGATGGGCGAGGGGCGCGATGTCGCCCTGCTGGTCGGAGGTCCTGAAGGGCTGGAGCCCGGTCTCAGTGCCTCGGCCGACGAGCGCTGGTCGCTCTCACCGCTGACCTTGCCCCATCCCCTGGTGCGCATCGTCCTGGCCGAACAGCTCTATCGCGCCTGGAGTATACTCAAGGGGCACCCGTATCATCGCTAATACACGAAGAATACTTAATGCAAAGGATGCAAAAATTGAGTTCAGCGGGCGGGGCGATATGGTCAACAGGAAATTTGTCTCTAGGAACTGGACCGACCTGTATGCAGATCAGCAACATTGGTTTCTTTATCTTCGTTTTCGTTAAAAGGTTTTTTCTCCACAAGAATGGATAATACACACCACATCTACCTTGCTTCTGCTTCGCCCCGACGTCGTGAACTGCTTGAACAGATCGGGATTTCTTACCAACGGCTTGTGGTCGATGTGCCGGAGGTGCAGGAGGAGGATGAGGTTCCTGAGATGTATGTGCTGCGTGTTGCGCTGCAGAAGGCTAGAGCCGGCAGGTTGACTCTGGCGGCAGATGATTTAACACCGGTGCTGGGTGCCGATACTGCGGTGGTGATCAATAGCGAAGTGCTGGGAAAACCTGCCGGACGTAAGGAGGCACTGGCGATGATGGCCAGACTATCCGGTCAGCGGCATCAGGTGATGTCGGCCGTTGCGATTGTTGGCTCCGACGGTGAGGAACAGTCACGGTTGAGTGTCAGCACCGTGCAATTTCGCGATGTCAGTCGGGAAGAGGCCGCTGCCTATTGGGCGACGGGCGAGCCGGCTGACAAGGCTGGTGGTTATGCCATTCAGGGGTTTGCGGCAGTGTTCATCGAACGGCTCGAAGGCTCCTATTCCGGAGTAATGGGACTGCCGTTGTTCGAGACTGCTGATTTGTTAGGACAGTTTGGCATTGTTCCGCTTGCTATAAGAGTATAATCAACTGTCGCTATTAATCTGGCCTAAGAAATACCTGCTACTTTGAGACCTGCAACCTGAGACCTGGATGTTATGAGTGAAGAGCTGTTGATCAATATCACCCCGCAGGAGACACGAATCGCTTTCGTCGAGAATGGGGTGTTGCAGGAGGTACATATTGAGCGTGCCCGTAAGCGTGGACTGGTCGGTAATGTTTATCGGGGCCGGGTAAGCCGTGTGCTCCCTGGAATGCAGGCGGCTTTCGTTGATGTCGGTCTGGAGCGGACCGCATTCCTGCATGCCTCCGATATTCTGTGTGAGAACGATAATCACGACAGTTCTGAACGTTGCGTCGAGCAGATCAATACCCTGTTGCGTGAGGGACAGGAGATCATGGTGCAGGTTGCCAAGGATCCGTTAGGCACCAAAGGGGCTCGCCTCACCACGCATATCTCAATCCCTGCGCGTTATCTGGTATATATGCCGGGTAGCGACCATGTCGGGGTATCGCAGCGCATTGAGGACGAAGCCGAGCGTGAACGCCTCAAAAGCATCGTGCGCGAGGTCGCGGAGGAAAATGTCCAAGGCGGTTTCATTGTGCGTACCGCAGGTGAGGGAGCAAACAGGGAGGCACTTGAAAAAGACATTCTTTTTCTACAAAAACTTTGGACCGAATTACAGGAGCGTAAGTCGGGTGAAAACGGCTCCCGCCTCATCCATGAGGACATGCCGCTAGTCATGCGCACCATGCGGGATCTGGCCGATACCGATATCGAGAAGGTCCGTATAGATTCGCGCGAGACTTTTCTCAAGGTACATAAATTTGCCAGCAAGTTTATTCCCGCTCTGGCCGAGCGCATCGAACATTACTCCGGCGAGCGACCTATTTTCGATCTCTATGGCGTCGAGGACGAGATACAGAAGGCCCTGGGACGTAAAGTGATGCTCAAGTCCGGTGGTTATCTCATCATCGACCAGACCGAGGCGATGACCACCGTCGACGTCAACACCGGCGCCTTTGTCGGCCATCGGAACCTGGAAGAGACCATTTTCAAGACGAATCTGGAAGCTGCACAGGCGATCGCCCGTCAACTGCGCCTGCGTAATCTCGGCGGTATCATCATTATCGATTTTATCGATATGGAGGATCTGGAACACCGTCGCCAGGTATTGCGTGCACTGGACAAAGCTTTGGAACGAGACCATGCCAAGACTCATATCAGCGAAGTCTCTTCCCTTGGTCTGGTGCAGATGACGCGCAAGCGTACACGCGAAAGTCTGGAGCATGTCCTGTGTGAGAGTTGCCCCACTTGCAACGGACGCGGCACCCTGAAAACGCCCGAGACGGTGTGCTATGAGATTTACCGCGAGATCATGCGCGAGGCCCGCCAGTACGATGCGCGTAAGTTGCTTGTGCTTGCCTCTCAGGAGGTGGTTGACCTGCTGTTGGATGAGGAATCCACCAGTATCGCAGAGCTGGAAGAGTTTATCGGTCGGCCAATCAACTTTCAGGTCGAGTCGCTCTACACTCAGGAGCAGTTTGACGTGGTGTTGATGTGACAATGACGTTCAATGCTAAAAGGACTGCCGTAGTACTGACATCTCCACGAATGGTTTGCCCAATTCGCCCATGGAGTCCGCTCCTCTGGAACGGTCGACTGACCCAATCAAGCCTTCCGATATTCCATTCGATGTTTTCTTAAGCTCCGCACCATGCGCCATACTTCGCGACTGAAGAACTTTATCTGGTACAGCGTGGTAACCATTTTGGTTACTGTGGCGATACTGGTGAGTGTGATACGTCTGACCATTGGTTCTGTAAGTGAATATCGCCAGCATCTGGAGGATATGGCCGGACGTTATCTAGGTAAGCCTGTCGCCATAGCGGAAATGGATGCACGACTGGTCGGGATAAAACCCACGGTAGTGTTTGATGACATCTCCCTGCTTGATGAACGTAGCCTCGAACCGCTTGCACATTTCAGTAGTATCCGGATAGCCCTTAATCCTGTTTCTTCGCTACGGCAATTGCGACCGGTTATCGACCTTTCCATTTACGGCGCCAATATTGTGGTTGGCCTGCGTGATGACGGCACGCTTCAGGTGCAAGGTGTTACGCTTTCTCAAGAGAGCCACGACAGCAGTGCCGGCGGTGCATTGGGAGCGTGGCTTCTCGGCCAGTCCCGTCTTGCGCTGAAAGAGACCACACTCGTCTGGCGGAATTTGGACACCGGCGATGAGGCGGTATTCGTCGGTGGGGATCTGGAACTTCAGAATCAGCAAAATCGTCATCGCCTCAGTGGCAATGTACAACTGCCAAAGGAGCTCGGCAAGGAGTTGCGACTGGCCCTCGATATTCACGGTGATCTCCTCACCCAGAAGGACTGGCAAGGGGAACTCTATGTGAAGGCGGTACAAGTGCGGCCGGCATCCTGGTTGCAACAGTTCGATTATAAGGGGCTGCAGCTTAAGCAAGGTGGCGTTGACCTCGAGGTGTGGAGCCGGTGGCAAGGCGGACTGCTGGAAGGGCTGGAGGGCAAATTCAACCTAGCCGACTTGAAGTTTTCCGGTGCTGAGGATCCACTTCAGCTGCGCAGCATTGCCGGGAAAGTACGCTATGAGAGCGTGGAGGATGGTTGGCAGCTCCAGCTACAGCAACTCCAGCTGCAACACGAGGACTTGCCGGATGAACAACTGGCACTTCAACTGGAAAAGAACGCCACTGGAACAATATTGCAGGCCACTTCCCTCCCCTTGGCGCTGTTGCAGCGCTATGCCCCCTTTCTTCCTTCCATGGATACAAGGCTGCATGAGTTGATAGCACAGACCTCTCCCTCGGGCGGGCTCAGTGATGTGCATGTCGAGCTCGGGGCTGGAGGCCAAATCAGAGCGACCGCTGAAGTGGAGAAACTAAAGTTCTCGCCCTGGCAACGCTACCCGGGACTCTCCGGTCTGAGTGGACATTTCGCCATGGATGGAAGTGCGGCACAGTTGGTCATTGACAGTAGCGATCTTGAGCTGACATGGCCACACCTTTTTCGCCGACCACTGCTATTGCAGAGTGCCAGTGCAATGGTACTGCTGAACAGGCGGAATGAGCAGTGGCGGATCACGTGCAGCGACTTGCAGCTTGCCAATCAAGATGCTCATGCGGCGCTATCCTTTGACAGCTTGTTCGCCCCTGGAACGCCTCCACTTGTCTCGCTGGAGGCGCGGTTTGGAGATGGACGGGCTGCCGCGGTACCGGCTTACCTTCCCGCAAACATTATGTCGAGCGCAAGCGTCCGGTGGCTCGATAAGGCGATTGTTGACGGGCGTATCGCCTCGGGGCGGCTACTGTTACACGGCCGCCTTGATATGTTTCCCTTTCGCCAACCGCATGGACATTTTGAGGTAGAGCTCGATGCTGAGGATGTAACGCTGCACTATCAGGATGGTTGGCCGGAGCTGACACAGATCAATGGCGAGGTGCTATTTAGTGGCCCTGGGATGGCCATCAATGCACGACAGGCCCGTATTTATTCGAGTCGACTCCGCAAGGTACGTGCTGGAATTGCCGATTTCAGGAAGCCGGTGTTACAGGTAGAAGGAGAGGCGGATGCGAGCTTGGCCGATACTTTGCGCTTTATCAGGGTCTCACCACTAACCAGCCCAGAGGGCGGGGGACTTGAGCAGATGCGAACAAAGGGGGATACGCAGATCGCACTTGCCCTGGCCATCCCGCTTTCCAAGGCGGCGGCCGCTCGAAACCCTCTCACTGTGATCGGCCGGGCAGCCTTCAATGGAGCGGAGCTCCAGGTGACGGACGGTGTGGTACTGAGTAAGTTAACAGGTGATCTTCTGTTTACTGAAAGGAGCTTTGAGTCTAAATCTATCCAGGGGCGTCTTTACGATACGCCGTTTAAGTTTCAGGTGTTTACCGAGCAGGTTGGGGAACATCGGCAAGTGGTGGTTGCCGGGCAAGGAAGTGCTACCGCCGATGCCTTGCAGCGCGAGTTGGATCTGCCGTTTCTCGAACGACTGAAGGGGGAAACAGACTGGCAGAGTCGAGTGACCATTCCCTTTGGAAATGCCGGTGGTAGCAAGCTGGATTTGCACTCTTCACTGGAGGGTATGGCTATAGACCTGCCGCTACCGGCGGCGAAGTCCGGGAGCGAGAGCAGGCCGCTCTCCGTCACGTGGGAACTGGGTGGGGGAGAGGTACGAACGAATAGCCTGGCTTACGGTGATCTTGTTAGTACTACATGGCAGCAGCAAGCGGTTCCCTTCAAGTTGTTGGGTGCAGATGTAACGTTTGGCCCGGTGGATGAGCCTGTGTTGTTGAAGCCAGGGATGATTCGACTCAATGGTGCACTTGAAAAGGTTCAGTTTAAGGAGTGGCTGCAGTTACGCGAAGAATTAAATAAGGACGAGCAGGGCGGCTCCCTGTTACCGTTTGAGGTGAAGATGCAGCGTTTACATCTTCTTCCCTCTCCCACTCCCTCTCCCGTAGAGGAGAGTAGTGAGCCGCTTCTCCTTAAGGACATTTCCCCGATCAATTTTGCTGTCAACAACTTTGCCTATGGTGATACGAAGCTGGGTAAGGTCGAGTTTAATCTTAGGCCGATTGATAAAAAGTTGTTGCTCGATAAGTTGAATATCACGGCCCAATCCTTTAGTGCCGAGGCAAGTGGACAGTGGGATGAAGGAGGCAGCACACAAGTCAACCTTGCGCTGTCCAGCAGTGACTTTGGTCGCATGATGCGTGAGTTGGGTTTTGCCAGCGTGATCAGCGATGGCAAAGCCTCGGCAAAGGGTCAGCTTTCCTGGCCTGGCAGCCCGGTGGCCTTCAGCTTGGGTCAGTTGGGTGGGCAAGTGCATGTGAAAATTGATGAGGGCAAGATTGAGGAGGTGAAGCCTGGCGCCGGCAAATTGCTCGGTCTTCTCAGTCTGCAGGCCTTGCCGAGACGACTGTTTCTCGATTTTAGTGATTTGTCTGGGAAGGGGCTGCAGTTTAGTACACTCGAAGGCGACATACGTTTTTCCGAGGGTGATGCCTTTACCCAGAACCTGCGCCTTGAATCACTGCCTGCCAATATGCTGATAACCGGGCGCACCGGACTGGTAAGTCGTGATTTCGATCAGCTGATCGCCGTGGTGCCAAACGTGAGCGACACCGTTTCTGTTGCCGGAGGTCTGGCGTGGGGGCCGCAGGCAGCTGCGATCCTCTTGGTGTTGCAGAAACTGTTCCAAAGCAATATCGATGCAGCTACGATGATCCGTTATCAATTGAACGGCAGTTGGGATGAACCGAAATTGACTAAACTGGATGAGGGGAACTCATCTCCTGACGATGAAGGCTTGTGACATCAGTGCTGCCAAGCCTTCGTATTAGTGATAACATTTTTCTCAAGATGAAAACAAATTTCCTTATATTTTTAGTGTTGTTGGTGCCTGTTGCCGTATATGGCGAATCCTCATGGGAGATATCGGCTCAGGAGTGGGCACAGCCACGACACGGAGACTGGCTGGTGCACCAACCTGCCCTTGCAGGGGCGATCGCACAGCTCCAGCAGCAGCCGGATTCACACCTTCAGGTTCGCTATCCAGGAGGGGACGAAGGTGTGCTTTGGGCAGAGGAGTTGCAGTCGTGGCTGGTGGCCCTTGGGCTTGCCTCAAACCGTATTGAACTGGTGCCGGGTAGCAGTAAAGCTGATTTAATTCAGCTGACCGTTGTGCAGTAATTCACCGTATCACTGACGATAAATTTTACGATTCGATAGGAGAAATGCCCGTGAACCGTGTTGCCGCCATTCAGATGGCCTCCGGCCCCAATGTTAATGCTAACCTGTTGGAAGCGGCACGCTTGCTCAAGAAAGCGTCGGACGCCGGTGCCGAACTGGCTGTTTTGCCGGAGAACTTTGCCATGATGGGAATGAGCGAGTTCGACAAGTTGAAGATCCGTGAGGCCGATGGAGAAGGACCGCTGCAGGATTTCCTGGCAGAGCAGGCATCAAAACTTGGCTTGTGGCTGGTGGGCGGCACCATTCCGCTGGCCGGACACGATCCTGACCGGGTTAATGCCGCGTGCCTGTTATTCGATGACAGCGGAAAGCGCGTAGCCCGTTATGACAAGATTCACCTGTTTGATGTGAAGATCACTGAAAGTGATGAGCGTTATAACGAGTCCGAATCCATTGAGCCGGGAAGCAAAGTCGTTGTCGTGGATACGCCGTTCGGCAAGCTGGGGCTGGCGGTTTGCTATGACTTGCGATTCCCGGGGTTGTTTCGTCTTATGAGTGAGGCTGGTGCCGAGCTCTTCGCTTTGCCTTCCGCGTTTACCGCGATTACCGGTAAGGCGCACTGGCACACGCTGGTTCGGGCAAGGGCAATTGAAAACTTGAGTTATGTCATTGCCGCGGCTCAGGGGGGCTATCATGCAAACGGGCGTGAGACCTATGGCCATAGCATGGTTGTTGATCCCTGGGGAATCGTGCTCGACGAGCTGCCGCGTGGCTCGGGTGTCGTTGTAGCGGAGGTCAAGCGTGACAGGCTGGGTGATCTGCGTCGCAGTTTTCCTGTGCTCGAACATCGTAAACTTGGGTGTTCGTTGAAATAGAAATCGATGAGAATTGATGAAAAACGCGGCGCCGATTAGGCGCCGTTTTTGTTTAGGTATTCATGGGAAATTTATTGGCCTGAATATTAGGAACACACTTGGATGTGAAAAGTGGTTTTGTGTTGACGAAAGCGTTCTTTACACAGTGACAAGTTGCGATGAGAGCCACAAGGGATACACTCAAAAGTATTTACCCATCAATGTCTTCTGAGGCCATTCGCTTTTTTTAGCTATTGTGCAAGATCACGAAGATAGCGAAAGATCTCTCGCGATGCTTTTGGAGGCTTGTTTTTCGCCGTTTCCTGCTGGGCGTTGCGAGTGAGCTGGCGCAAGTGTTGACGATCGGCGTGTGGGAACTCTTCAAGCAGTTGCTCCAGGGCGGCATCTCCTTCATTGACAAGTCGATCGCGCCACTGTTCGAGACGATGAAATTTCGCGGCCTCTTTACCGGCAGCATTTTTCATCTCATCGAGCGCTTGCTCAATGGGTTCAGCATCGATAGTTCGCATGATCTTGCCGATGTATTGCAGTTGGCGCTTGAGCCCGCCGCGGGCTTTGATCCTGCGCGCCAGACTGACGGCCTCGGCTAGCTCATCGGGCATCGGGATTTTAGCGAGCTTTGTCGCTGGTAGTGTTACCAGCTCTTCGCCTAGCGCCTGCAAGGCGTGGCTTTCACGCTTGAGCTGGCTCTTGCTGGGGTAGAGGCTCTGATCTTCATCATCGAAGTGCTCGATGTCATCATTCATGGGTTTATACCAGAAAGGCAGCGGCCAGGCCGAGGAAGGCAAAAAAACCGATCACATCGGTGACGGTAGTGAGAACGACACTGCCGGCGAGCGCCGGATCGGCACCGAGTTTCTTCAGTGCTAAAGGGATCGTCGCGCCACTGAGTGCGGCAACGAACAGATTAATGACGATGGCTGCACCGATCACCGCCGCCAGCGCCATACTGTTGAACCAGAAGCCGGCGACCATGGCGAGTACAAGTGCCCAGACCACGCCGTTGAGTAGTCCCACGGTCAATTCCTTGCGCAGCAACCTCTTGGCGTTACTGCTGCTGACCTGACCCAGCGCCATTGCACGGATGACCAGTGTCAGTGTCTGGCTACCGGCGATGCCGCCCATGCTGGCGACCACCGGCATCAGGATCGCCAGGGCGACCAATTTTTCGATGGTGGTATCGAACAAGCCGATCACCCAAGAGGCCAGCAGTGCTGTCAGCAGGTTAATGCCTAGCCAGACAGCACGACGGCGGCTACTGGCGATAACCGGGGCGAAGATGTCCTCTTCCTCATTGAGACCAGCCATGCCCATGAAATCATGGTCCGCCTTGTCGCGGATAACGTCGACCACGTCATCGATGGTAATACGCCCAAGCAGCTTGCCGTTTTCGTCCACTACCGGTGCACTGATGAGGTCGCGATGTTCAAAAAGGTTAACGACCCCTTGCGCAGGGGTATCGGCACGGATCCCCTCACCTGCACGGCTCATGAGCTCCTCGACGTACCTGTCAGGGTTTTCCGTTAACAGCGCGGTTAGCGGTAACAGCCCCAGATAGATACCCTCACGGTCGACGACCATGAGGCTATCGGTAGTTTCAGGTAGTTTTCCCAGACGACGCAGATAGCGCAACACAACGTCAAGGGTGATATCCGCGCGGATGGTGATGGTATCGACGTTCATCAATCCGCCGGCGGTATCCTCCGGATAGGGCAGGACCGCCTCAAGGCGTTCGCGGTGCTGATCATCGAGCTTTTGCAGCAGTTGCTCAATGACATCCTCGGGCATCTCCGGCAGCAGGTCGGCCAGGTCGTCCGGATCGAGACTCTCGGCCGCGGCAACCAGCTCGTGAGAGTCCATGTCGCGAATGAGACTGGCACGAAGGTTGTCGTTGACGTAGAGAAGGATGTCACCATCGAAGGCAGGATCGACCTGTTCCCAGACGATGGAGCGCTGTTCCTGGGGAAGGGATTCGAGTAGCAGTGCGATTTCAGCAGGGTGCAGTTCACCCAGAACCAGTCGTACCTGATTCAGATCATTTTGCTGAAGTGCCAGTTGCAGGCTATCAAGACGGCTGAGTGCCGTATCCTGACGATCCTGTACGGCATCCTGTTCAAGTATTTCGCCCATGCCAGCCCCTTGCCTGTAACCGGTCAAGTGTAGCAAGCGTTGATGGGAGAGGGAATGGAAAAGACTTTAGTTGGTAATGAATTTTTTATGGCCGTGATTTATTTCACTGAGTTTGACACTAATATCGAGTGCATTTCGACTATAGAGGAGATTACCCAGTTGGCGCTTGAGCTTCGCGGTATCGCTTTGGCGTATGATGGATTTGACCTCAAGCAGCGATGCAGGCGGCACACTAAACTCTTTCAATCCGAGTGCCAGTAACAGTGGAGTGAGTGCCGGGTCTCCCGCCATTTCGCCGCACATGGCCACCGGGGTACCGGCGCGGTGACCGGCTTTGAGCACGGTATCGATGAGCCGTAGGACGCCGATGTTGAGGGGATCGAAAAGGTGATTAACCGTTTCATCGATCCGGTCGGTAGCCAGAGTGTACTGCATCAGGTCGTTGGTGCCGATGGAAAGAAAGTCCAGTTGGCGGGCGAATATATCGGCACAGATAGCGGCTGCCGGAACCTCGATCATACCGCCAACCATGACGTCAGGATCGAAACGCTTTTTTTCCCGTCTGAGTTCATCCTTTACGCGGTTGATCATGCCTAGCACCTGTGGGATCTCCTCCGGTGTAGTAAGCATGGGAATGAGGATGCGCAGTGGGCCATAGGCTGAAGCGCGCAGGATGGCGCGCAACTGGGGCAGAAATAGCTCAGGCTCCTGCAGGCAGAGTCGAATCGCACGTAGCCCCAGGGCAGGGTTAGTGCTGGTGCTGCTGCCGGGTACGATCTCTTTGTCGGCCCCTAGATCCAGCGTGCGTATCGTTAGCGGTGCACCTTTCAGGCGTTTGACTGTGTGGCGATAGATTTGAAACTGTTCCTCCTCGGACGGGGGGAATTCACGGTTCATGAACAGAAACTCGGTGCGATAAAGCCCGACACCTTCAGCACCTACGCGCCGCAGTGCAGTGATGTCTTCAGACAGTTCGATATTCGCTCGCAGGGTAATGTTGATGTTGTCGAGGGTGAGCGGTGGCTCGCCCTTTAACTGCTGCAGAGCGCGTTGTGCCTGGCGCTCATGACGCTGTTGGCGTCGGTAGAAGGTAAGGGCCTGTTCATCGAGTCCAGCAAGTAGTGCGCCGTTGTTGGCATCGACCACCAGTGGCTCATCGTTGTCGATATATTGATGGACATGTGAGACGCCAACCAGCGCAGGGATGCCGAGGCTGCGGGCGAGGATCGCTGTGTGCGACATCGGCCCGCCGCGTTCGGTGACGATGGCGGCAATATTATGGTTGTGCAGCAGCACCAGATCGCTGGGTGCCAGATCGACGGCGATAATAATGCGAGGCTCGGAGCGATCACTTTCTATCGCCGAGGGCATGTGGTCCTCATGAAGCAGGAGCTGTTGAATGCGGTGCACCACATGATCGATATCGTCGCGCCGGGTCCTGAGATAGGAGTCTTCCATGGCATCAAATACCTGGACCAGAGAATCCTGCTGAAGTTTCAGCGCCCATTCCGCATTGCATCGATGCTCGCGGATGATTTCGATTGGGATGCTGGAGAGCGCGGCATCTTCCAACATCAGTAGGTGGGTATCGATAAAGGCAGCAATATCTCGGGGGGTATTACCCGGGATCTGGGACCTTATGGTTTTTAGTTGTTGTTTCGCTCTCTGTAGGGCATGGGAGAATCGGCTGATTTCATCCTCTATGTGTTCCTCCGGTAACACATACTCGACGATATCGAGCTGTCCGTGTTGTTGTACACGGGCCTTGCCGATGGCGATTCCTTTCGAGACAATAATTCCTGAAAGTGACAGTGGCATGCTAACCACCTCCTGCCGTCGTGTGGCTATTGTTCTTCGCCGAAGCGATCCTCGATTAAGGCTTCAAGCTGGGCAACCGCTTGGTTCTCATCGTTTCCATTGGCACAAAGCTCAATGGTCGTGCCGCAGCCTGCGGCCAGCATCATCACACCCATGATGCTTTTTCCGTTAACGGACTTGCCGTTGCGTTTGAGTATGATCTCGCTATTGAAGCCTGAGGCGAGGCTGACGAATTTAGCCGCGGCGCGGGCGTGCAGGCCGAGTTTGTTGACGATGGTGATCTCTTTGTTAAGCATGTGTGCGACTTCCGTGGGTGAGATCAGGTTCGCGCTGCAGGATACCATCATGGCCGCCGCTGAACGCTTTGTCGGTCAGTGAAGGTAGTTCGAGATCGTGATAATTCATCACCCGTATCAACATCGGCAGATTGAGGCCTGTGACGATGCGAATGTTTTCCTGTCGGAGCAGGCTGCAGGCGATGTTACTGGGGGTGGAGCCGTAAATATCGGTGAGCACCAGCACGCCGTCTCCCCGGTCAAGTTCCTCGACCAAACGCTGCGCCTGAATGATGGCGATATCCGGTTCATCATTGCGCTGGACATCCAGGATCGCAGTGTTCAACGGGTTGTACCCGAGGGTTCCTGTAGCGGCATCAAGTACCGCTTGACCCAGCGGGGCATGGGCAATGATCAGGAGTGAAACACTCATGTGAGTTCTCGGTGTCGGGTGAGGACACGATGTTGTTGATTGCGGAAATATTCTGTCAGACGTTCGACAAAGTAAACAGAACGATGTTGGCCGCCGGTACAGCCGATAGCAATGGTCATGTAGCTGCGCTTGTCTGCGGCAAAATGCGGCAACCAAGATTCCAGGAAATCCTTGATTTCAGTGAACATACGATTCACCTCGAAGTGGTTTTCCAGGAAATGGGCGACTGGGAAATCCTTGCCGGTTAGGGACCGCAGTCGTGGCTCCCAGTGGGGGTTGGGAAGGCACCGAACGTCAAAGACAAAGTCCGCTTCTACCGGAATGCCGTGTTTGAAGCCGAAAGACTCGAACAGTACCGACATGCTCGCGCTGCTACGCCGGCCGATGCGCGCCTGCACCAGGTCGCGTAGCTGGTGGACATTGGTGCGGCTGCTATCGAGCTGCATATCGGATTGGGACGCGATGGGCCTGAGCATCAGCCGCTCTTGAAGGATGGCTTCCTCCAGAGGGACCTCACTGTCGGTGAGGGGATGGCGGCGACGGGTTTCACTAAAGCGTTTGATCAAAGTGTCATCGTTGGCGTCAATGAAGATCACCTCGCACTCGAGATCGGTTGCTTTAAGCTGTTTCATCAGCGTCGGAAAAGCGGCGAAGTCGTTGTTAAGATTGCGTGCATCAATACCGACGGCAACGGTATCGTACTCATGGAACTTGGCGCCGGCCATCTCTTCGGCAAAGGCGGGGATTAGTGCCATCGGGAGGTTATCGATGCAATAACAACCGATATCCTCCAGTGCATTGAGGACAACGCTTTTGCCTGCGCCGGAGGTGCCGCTGATGATTAAGAGTCTCATTGCGAATCGTTGTGCATAAGGTGTTGCTGGCGGGCGATGAAATCTTCAGCTGCATCGTAGCCGCCATTATACAGGAGTTGGTTGCGGGCTGCGGCCTCTACCAATACCGCCAGGTTGCGACCTGGTGCGACAGGTAGCTCGATCTCTGGAACCTCTACCTCGAGCAGTCGCTGTTTTCTTCGGGAGCCCATCAGCCTATCGATCTGCTGCATGCTTTGTTGGCTGACTGTGGCAAGATGTACCACCAGGTGTAACTCCATGCTCTGTTTTACCGCACTGTCTCCGAACAGGGCACGGATGTTCAACACGCCGAGACCGCGAACCTCGAGAAAATTCTGCAAGGCTTCCGGGCACTGACCAAGCAGGGTCTCGGGTCCGCTACGGCTGAAGACCGGGGCATCATCGGCAATCAGGCGATGGCCACGGCTAACCAGCTCCAGTGCCAGCTCGCTTTTTCCGATCGCGCTCTCCCCGGTTAAAAGCACACCGATCCCCATAACATCCATAAATACGCCATGGACGACCAGCGTGTCGGCAAGCAGCCGGCGAAGATAATAGGTAATATCGGCAATCAGACGATGGCTGGTGTGTGGAGAGTTGACTATGGGAATGGCGTGACGCTCGGCTTCATGCAGCATCCCATCTGGCGGGGTCAGTGAATCGGCAAGGATCACCAGCACCGTGTCGCCACGAAACAGCTGTTTGAGGCTGTCCTGGTAGGTGTTTTTTTTCAGGCCTGTTAAGTAGCTGAGCTCATGACTACCAAGCACCTGGATACGGTGTGGGTGGATGAAGTTCAAGTGCCCGACAAGGGATAGACTCTGAGTCTCGTCTTTGTCCGGGGCGATGGCCAACCCTACACCATGCGCCTGTGTCAGCCAACGTAATCCCAGGCGCCGGTGGTAGGCGTCAAACAGGGATGGCGGTGTAATTGTTTGCTCCATGTACTAATGGCGTTGTTGCCACTCGCGGATGGTAGTGAGCAGGCCGCATGAATCATTTGCCGCACGTAACTGGTTGATCAGTTCGGGGTCACTGAACATCTCTGCCAGTTGCGACAAAAGCTGCAGGTGTTCATCGGTTGATTGTTCCGGTACCAGTAGCGCGAACAATAGGTCCACCGGTTGGTTATCAATGGAGTCGTAGTCAATACCATGGTCCAGCTTGAGCAATGCCACCAGAGTCCTGTCAGTATTTTTAACCCGGCCATGGGGAATCGCTACCCCATGGCCAAGTCCGGTGCTGCCGAGGCGTTCACGCGATAGCAGGCTGTCGAATATCTGGGTCTGTGTCAATTCGCTCTGGTTACCTGCAAGCAGGGCGCTGAGTTGTTCCAATACACGCTTTTTGCTCGCTGCATCGGTATTGCAGCTGATGCGCTCGAGTTCAAGTAGTTCGCTGACCTGCATTGCCGGTTATCGTGTGCTCGGTGGATAGGAGTTATTCAAAGGGTTGATCTTTAAGTGCGCCGTTACTGCGATGGTGATCGGTCACTTTTTCTTTGTGTTTGCAGATCTGGCGATCAAGTTTGTCGACAAGTGCATCGATGGCTGCATACATGTCTTCAGCTTCACAGTCGGCAAAGATCTTGTTGCCGGTAATGTGAATGGTGGCTTCGGCCTTCTGCCGCTGTTTTTCAACGCTCAGGATGACGTGAACATTGGTGACATGATCGAAGTGACGTTCGAGACGCTCCAGCTTGCTGGTGACATAGTCACGCATTGAGTCGGTGATATCGACATGGTGACCGGTCAGATTCAGTTGCATGGTTCTCTCCTTACAGGTTTATGGGTCCGGCTCAGGCCAGACGTTTTCTCTCATTGGATGGCGCAATCGCCATCGCTTCACGGTATTTGGCGACCGTACGCCGGGCAACGTTGATGCCCTCTGCAGACAGGATGTCGGCGATTTTGCTGTCGCTTAGCGGTTTGGTCACGGGTTCCTCGGCGATCAGTTTCCTGATCATCGCGCGGATCGCCGTAGACGAGCACTCACCGCCTGAAGCGGTGCCGACATGGCTGGAAAAGAAGTATTTAAGCTCGAAAATGCCGCGTGGGGTATGCATATACTTGCGGGTGGTAGTACGAGAGATGGTCGATTCGTGCATCCCGAGTTCCTCGGCGATGTCATGTAGCACCATCGGTTTCATCGCCACTTCACCCTCATCGAGGAAATCACGCTGGTGATCGACGATGCTGGTGGCGACCCGAAGGAGGGTTTCGTTTCGGCTCTGAAGACTTTTGATGAACCAGCGCGCTTCCTGAAGGTGGTTTTTCAGTGTGGAGGAATCGCTGCCGTTCATCTGTTTGATGAGACCGGCATAATGGTGGTTGATTCGCAAACGTGGTGAGGCATCGGGATTCAATTCCACTCTCCAGCTGCCCTTGACTTTGTTGACCATGACATCAGGCACGATATATTCGGGCCTGCTGTTGCTGACCTGGCCTCCGGGGCGTGGGTTAAGACTCTGGATCAGCTGCGTAATACGGGTGAGCTCTTCTTCAGAGAGCTTCAGTACTCTTTTAAGCTGATTGTAGTCCCGTCCCGCCAACAGTTCAAAGTGATTCTGGAGTAGTGTCTGCGCTTCTCCAAGCCAAGGGGTATCGGCGGGGAATGCCCTGAGCTGTAGCAGGAGGCTCTCGCGCAGATCCCTGGCGGCCACGCCGGCCGGTTCGAAATTCTGTACGGTATGCAGTACGGCCTCGATCTCATCGAGTTCAATTTCAGTGGATTGCTGTTGCAGGCCGGGAAGCAGTTCTTCCAGACTGGTGGTGAGGAACCCGTCATCATCGATAGCATCGATGATGGTTTCGGCGATGAGATTGTCGGTTTCACTCAGCGGCATCATCTGCATTTGCCATAACAGGTGAGCACGAAGGCTCTCGCTGGTGGTATCGCCGTAATCGAAATCCCTCTCTTCGCCGGAGACGCCGGCCGTGCCTGTCGGGGCGCTTTCATAGATGTCGTCCCAGACGCTGTCTACCGGTAATTCATCGGGGATGGAGTCATTTTCAGTGGGACCGGTTTCTTCGGGATAGTCACTTCCGATCACTGTATCGGCGTCGCCGGCTTCTTCCTCGCGTTTTTCCGCAAAGGTGGCTTCAATGTTCTCATCAGCGCCGGATGTTTCTCCGCTATCCTCACCCAGTTCGACTTCTTCGAGCATCAGGTTGGAATCGAGTGCCTGCTGGATTTCCTGTTGCAACTCCAGAGTTGACAGTTGCAGCATGCGGATCGCCTGCTGCAGCTGCGGAGTCATGGTCAGTTGTTGGCCGAGGCGGAGTTGTAGTGACTGCTTCATAACCTGTTTAATGACGCCGCAAATAGACGGGTTAGATCATTCTAACGTATCTGATTTAATAATGGCACAGATTTTGTATATCTGAGTGCTACAGGCGGAAATGATGGCCAAGGTAGACTTCGCGTACCCGCTGGTCGTTGAGCAGGGATTCGGGGTCACCTTCGGCAATCACCTTTCCTTCACCAATAATGTAGGCCCGCTCACAGATGCCTAAGGTTTCGCGGACGTTGTGGTCGGTGATGAGAACACCGATACCTCGCTCTTTGAGGTGCTGAATGATTCCCTGAATATCCACGACCGAGATGGGATCTACGCCGGCGAAAGGTTCGTCCAGCAGAATAAATCGTGGCTCGGTGGCCAAGGCTCGGGCGATCTCTACCCGGCGACGTTCACCGCCGGAGAGGCTCATGCCCAGACTATCGCGAATATGGGTAATATGGAACTCTTCGAGCAGTGACTCCAGGAGATGGTAGCGTTGATCGCGATCGAGGTCCTTACGCACCTCTAGGATCGACATGATGTTCTGCCCCACGGTCAGTTTGCGAAAGACAGAGGCCTCCTGTGGTAGGTAGCCGACGCCGGCGCGCGCGCGCAGATGCATCGGCTCACGGGTCAACTCCTTGCCTCCCAGCAGGATACGGCCTTTATCACAGGGAATAAGGCCGACGATCATGTAAAAACAGGTGGTTTTGCCGGCGCCATTAGGGCCTAGAAGGCCAACGACCTCACCACTATGGACATGCATGGAAACATCCTTCACCACGCTCCGTGCTTTGTAGCTTTTGGCCAGGTTGGCGGCTTCAAGGGTGAGGTTCATTGCTTATCCTTTGTGTTCGGCTGGATAATGACACGAACTCTGCCGTCATCCTTGCCGTTCTTCTGGCCGAAGGCTCGGACTACCCGTTTCTCCAGGTCGTAGATGATATGGTCGCCGCTGAACTTGTCTTTGCCACGCCAGAGGCTTGCTCCTTCCTTCATCTCGAGCAGGCCATCACCGATGCGGTATTCGATATAGGCGGCATCGGCCTTAAGCAGCTCGCCTGTCTGCGGGTCGGGACGCTCTATGTGGGCAGGCTTGCCACGAGCGATGGCAACCTGCAGCGTTGAGCCACTGCTTTGCAGTTGCAGTGTATCGGCACGCAGAAGCATCTTCCCCTGACGCATCTCAACGTTTCCCTGATAGGTGCTGAGGCCACTCTCCCGGCTCAACTCCAGGCGGTCGGCCGCCACACTGATTGGTAGGCGCGGAGTCTCCTGGGCTGGCAATATCGCGGGAAGAAGCAGCAGCAAGCTAGCGCACAGTCGTGTCATAGTGTCCTTGTACCTCGGATAACAGAAGCAGGCGTCGCTCGTCCCCGTAGAGCTGCATGCCTACACCGCTGATACGCCCACTCGGCGCGCTAACAGTGACGAGGGTATCACTCTCACCATAGCGGGTCTCGGGATAAAGCTGCAAGTGGTCGGTTTCCAGTTTTAGTGGCTGGTTGTCGGAGCGTTGGGTCAGGATCACCGTGCCTTCAAGAATGATTTGATTGCTCTGCCCATCAATGCGTCCATCTGCCGCTTCTACCTGCCACTGCTCGCCTTGTGGAAGGAACACTGTCAACTGCGGTTGCTTCAGCTCCGTGTGGTCGCTGTCGGCAAAGTAGAGCAGGGCGTCGGATTTCATATGGTGGCTGGGCAGCCCCTCGGCAGTGGTGACGGTGGCGTCAAGGCCGTGGATGAAATAGGTGGTGATCGGCACTCCAGCCTGATCCGGTGTCGGTTTAGGCTCTTTGCCCTTTTGCGACAGCCAGGTGGTGACGAATACCAGCAGCGCCACCAAAAAGAGACGGAGCAGGTTGCGGCGGCTCATTCTAAATAAATGCCGAGCTGGCTCTCCAGAGTGCCCTGAGCCTGCATGATGAATTCACAAACATCACGCGCTGCAGCACGGCCACCTTGGTTTGGTGTGATCCAGTGGCTGTGCTGCTTGACCAGGGGGTGAGCATCCTGGACCGCAATGGCCAGTCCGGCCCGCAGTAGGATTGGCAGGTCCACCACATCGTCGCCGACATAGGCGACCTGCTTGGGCCCCAGTCCCAGGTGTTGGATGAGCTCTTCAAAAGCGGGAAGTTTGTCCGCCTGGCCCTGATAGACGTGTTTGATGCCGAGACTATCCATGCGGTAGCTGACCACCTGTGAAGTGCGGCCGGTGATAATACCGATCTCTACCCCGCTGGACTGCAGCATTTTCATGCCATGGCCATCTCGGGAGTTAAAGGCTTTGTACTCCTGTCCGTCGTCACCGATGAACAGGCTACCGTCAGTGAGTACACCGTCAACGTCGAAGATGACCAGGCGGATGGTGGCCGCTTTGTCCATAAGATCTTGCATTAGTCATTTACCTAAATCAGATGCGTGTGGCAGGAGGCGATGATCGAAGCATGCATTGTACGAATGATATCAATATATATCGTGCTCCGATCCTAATCCTTGCAGATTTTTCTCTTGTCCCTTGTCTCCTGGTTTCATACAACGCCTGCGCGTAGTAGATCGTGCATGTTCAGCGCACCGACCAGAATCCCATCATCGTCGGTCACCGGCAGGGCATTGATGCGTTTGTCGTCCATAATGCGCAGTGCTTCGGCTGCCAGCAGGTGCGCCTCTACAGTCGTGCATTGGCGCTGCATGACATCGGCGACGCAGAGCTTCTTGATCTGCACCTCGCCGTGATCGAGCAGTCGGCGTAGATCACCGTCGGTAAATACTCCACTCACCCGTCCTGATTCATCCACAACGGTGGTCATACCAAGACCCTTTCGGCTCATCTCCAGCAGCGCCTCACTGAGGGTGGCTGTTTGGCTGACCCGGGGAACGTTATTGCCGCTGTGCATCAGGTCTTCGATACGCAACAATAGTCGGCGGCCGAGGCTGCCGGCCGGGTGGGAACGGGCGAAATCTTCCTCGGTAAAACCGCGTGATTCGAGTAGCGCTATGGCAAGCGCATCACCCATGGCCAAGGAGGCGGTGGTGCTCGCCGTGGGAGCGAGCCCGAGAGGGCACGCCTCCTTGGCGACTGAAACATCGATGTTGGCATCGGCCGTGCGGGCAAGGCGTGATCCGGGGTTGCCGGTAAGGGTGATGAGGGGAACCCCAAGTCGCTTGATAATAGGCAGAATCGTTAGAATTTCGTCTGTCTCGCCCGAATTGGATAACGCGAGCACCACGTCCTTGGGGGTGATCATGCCCAGATCACCGTGACTGGCCTCTCCCGGATGGACAAAAAATGCGGGTGTGCCGGTGCTGGCCAGGGTGGCGGCGATCTTATCGCCAATGTGCCCTGATTTCCCCATACCGGTAACGACGATGCGCCCCTCGCAGTGGAGCATATACTGACAGGCGTTGACGAAGTCTGCATTGACGCGTTGTTTCAGCGCGAGGATGGCCTCCGCTTCGGTGTCGAGCACCGCGCACCCCAGTTGTTTCAGCTTCTCTTTGTCAAAATCCCGGGTCATTGTCCGCCTCAGCCCTCTGGGTAACCCAGTTCTTGCAACTTTCCCGCGATCCGTTCACGAGAGAGTTCGCTGCCGATCACGGTAACCTTTCCAGTATCAATGGCGACTTCGATGCTGTCGACACCGGGCAGCGACTTCAGGCCGTTTTCAATAGCGCTGGCACAGCCGCCGCATTTGACGTTTTTTACGTTAAAAATTTCACTTTGCATTGAGAGTCCTCCTAACCAATGGCGTCATAGTACAGGAAGCCAAGGTAGCCCAGATATCCGAGCAACAGCAAGCCACCTTCACTACGCGTGATATGGCCCGGCTTGAGAAAGCCGTAGCCCATGATGAACAGGGCGACGGTGAGGCCGATCATGGCGGGAAAGTCGCGGGTCAGCACGGCCGCCGGTGTGAGGGTGGGATGAATTACGCCGGGCATGCCCAATACTGCGAGCAGATTGAACATATTCGAACCCAGCACATTCCCTACGGCGATGTCGTGCTCACCTTTAAGGGCGCTCATCACCGAGGCGGCCAGTTCCGGCAGACTGGTACCGATGGCGACAATAGTCAGTCCGATGATGAGATCACTGACCCCGAACGATTGGGCAACGTTAACGGCCCCCCACACCAGCATGCGGGAGCTGACCATCAGGATTATCAGTCCCAGGAGCAGCCAGAAAATTGCCTTTGTCATCGGCATATGCGCCGGAATTTCGTCGGTGTACTCACTAGCCATTGGATCGGCATTCCGGCGCTCGCGCAGTCCGAGTGCCACCATCCAGTACACCAGAGCTCCCATGCCGGTTAGGAGGATGATGCCGTCGATGCGGCTCATTTCACCATCGAGCAGCAGCGCCAGAGCAATCAGCATCACCACAAACAGCAGTGGAAATTCGCGTTTGAGAGTTTCTGAGCGGACGCTTAGCGGGACCACCAGGGCGGTAATACCCAATACCAGACCGATATTGGTGATGTTTGATCCCAGTGCGTTGCCGATACCCATATCAGGATTTCCCGACCACGCCGCTACCGCTGAGACCAGCATCTCCGGTGCCGAGGTCCCGAAACCGACAATGGTCAGGCCGATAATGAGCGGGCTGACTCCCAGATTTCGGGCAGTAGCGGAAGCACCGATGACGAAGCGGTCAGCGCCCCATATCAACAGGGCGAAACCGGCGAGGATGGCGAGCAGGGAGGTCCAAAGCATAGGAAGCCGTTATCGGTGGTTGGAAAAAACAGGGGGCATTAAATCGATTGCATGGTCACAATGCAAGCCCTGTCAGTGTGTGGACTCACCGGCCTCCGGTGAGTCGGGATCGGCCAGTGGGTCGAATTCCTCACTGAAGGGATCGAATTCATCGATGGCCGATTGTGGCGGATTTCCGTCATATACCAGATTCCGGCGCCGTTGCAGATAGGCATCACGCATGAAGGTGTAAGGGTCGAGTGCTGCGGTGTCGAGAATTCGGCTGGCGCGCAGCAGCCCTTCACGGGTATCGATGACATAGAGGGCTTGTGCTGCCCAGTAGGTAGTGTTGTCGTCAATGCTTGACAGGGGATCGAGCTCCCAGTCGACAGGCGTGGCAAGTCCGTCACGCAGGGTGCTTGGTCCGAGAAACGGTAGCACCAGATAAGGTCCTGAGCCCACTCCCCAGTGGCCAAGCGTCTGGCCGAAATCTTCATTGTGTTTTGGCAGATCCATGTGCGAGGCAACGTCAAACAGACCACCAAGTCCGAAGGTGGTGTTGAAGGTTATGCGGCCAAAATCCGACAGGCTCTGCTCGAATTTCAGTTGGAGCAAGCCATTGATCAGCACCAGCACATCATCCAGATTGCTGAAAAAATTGCTGATACTGTTGTTGACCGGTGTGGGCACCACATTATGGTAGGCCGTGGCCAGCGGCTTGAGAATAGTTCTGTCCAAATCGTCGTTAAAGGCGTAAGCCGCTCGATTGAATCCCTCAAAGGGGTCACGCTCATCGGCAACCTGCACGGAGGCGCAGCCGCTGCTGAGCAGAATGAAAAACAGTATGAAAAGGGTCCTTGGATGAAACACAGCGGGGTCCTTGATGATTTGGTTTAATTGTGGCGATTATGAAGAGAGCTATGGCCGGGAATCAAGTACGGCTCATCGACTGGTGACCCGAGTGACGCCGCAACGGCTGCAGCGGTAGCGGGTGACCAGCTTGCCGCTTTTGACATCGAACGGGTTGCCCTTGACCACCTCCCACCTGTGAAAACCACTCTTGCACAGGGTTTTGCCTTTGTGTTTTTCCTGCAGGCTGGGACGTTTGAAGCGAACAACATCACCCACCGCTTATTCTCCTGTAATGTATCTGTGGCGAATTGCGCTATTCTATCCGAGTTTGGCGAATATGTTTAAGTGAACACGTCCTCATCTCACTGCAAAGACACCGATGGCGAAATGATCACAATGGCTTATTCTGGTGTGTGACGGCACTGTTGCACCCTGTAGGGAAAGCAATTGTGAGCGTGAACTACCTGTAAAAGTCGATTTCTCGGCGTCCTTTGCGGTGATAATGCCAGACAGGACTGGAACACAGTAGTGGAGCTGCCATGCAGATTGAACTCGCGGCCTATGGTTGGCAAGGTCCGGCCTGGTCGACCTTCTATCCAAAGGATATGCCATCAGACTGGAGACTGGATTACTACAGCAATGAGTTGACCAGTCTTGTGGTGCCGGCGGCTGACTGGGCCAGGACGAGCATCGATGTCGCCTCAGAGTGGCTGGCAGCGGCCTCGCCTGGGTTTCGTTTCTACTGGGAGATCGCCGATGCCGAGGGGGCAATCCGTTTGCTGGAGTTGGCCAGGCAACAGGATGAGTCGAGAAGTCATATTGGTGGCTGGATGTTTCAATCGGGCCTGATTCTGGAGCACGAACTCTTTGAAGCTCTGTCAGATTGTCTCCCCGGAGCGGCGTATGGGCAGCGACCTGTGTCAACGCTACAGGCCGAGCTACTGGCGGCGCAGGGGATCACGCTGTGCTGGCAGGAGGGTGTAAAGCTCAATTGTCGGGGGAGAAGGCTTCGTATACTGCAGATACGCCAGAGACCGGATATGCGGGCACTTCGTCGAACGCTTGAGGAACAGTATGCGGCCGGCGTCGATCGTCTTTTAATATTTGTTGTACCCGACCCTCAGACTTTTCCCCTCTTGCAGGAACTTCGGACCTTCATCGAACTGTACAATGGTTGACCTGAGTGCTGCTTTAGAAGACACTTGCCCGCAAATCAAAATAACGGCCAGGTTGTGGTCGTACTCCTTTGATATTTAGGGATAGTGTAATGTCACCAACAGACGATGCGCCGCTGGTAAAGATTCGGGGGCTGTGTTTTTCACGTGGTTCACGAAAGATCTTCGACGGTGTCGATCTCGATATTCCGCGTGGCAAGGTCACTGCCATCATGGGGCCTAGCGGTACCGGTAAGACTACTCTTCTTAAGCTAATCGGCGGTCAGCTGCGTCCCCAGTCAGGGACCATACACGTCGACGGCGAAGAAGTGCACAAGCTCTCCCGCGACAAACTTTATCGACTGCGCAAGCGAATGGGGCTGCTGTTCCAGAGCGGTGCACTGCTGACCGACTTAAATGTCTTCGAGAACGTTGCCTTCCCGCTTCGCGAGCATACCAAACTGCCTGAGTCGATGATTCGTGATCTGGTATTGATGAAGCTTGAGGCGGTGGGTCTTCGCGGCGCACGTCACCTTAGCACCAGCGAGCTTTCCGGTGGCATGGCTCGTCGCGTGGCCTTGGCACGTGCTATTGCACTGGACCCGATGATGATCATGTACGATGAACCCTTCACCGGGCAGGATCCCATTTCCATGGGGGTGCTGGTCAAACTTATCCGTCGTTTGAATGATGCTTTGGGCCTCACCAGTATCGTCGTCTCTCATGATGTGCAGGAAACAGCGGCAATTTCCGATTACATCTATCTCCTTTCCGGCGGCAAGGTGGTGGGGCAGGGAACCCCTGAGGAACTCGACCGCTCTGATTCGGCGTGGGCGCAACAGTTTCTCCAGGGGCTCCCTGATGGCCCGGTGCCATTTCATTATGCGGCGGAGGAATATGCCCGTGATTTGCTCGCAGGACGCGAAGGGGAGGTGGCCTGATGCTTGACTGGTTGCAACGTCTGGGGCAGAGCGGCCTGGGATTTTTCGAGCGCCTGGGTCGTGCTCATTTGCTCTTCTACTACATTCTCTCCGGGATCCCCAGTGTCATCGTACGCTTCAGTCTGCTGATCCAGCAGATCTATTCGGTAGGTGTGCTTTCTCTGCTGATCATTCTTGTTTCCGGCCTCTTTGTCGGCATGGTTTTGGGTCTGCAGGGCTATAACACTCTCGTCGACTTCGGCGCAGAAGAGTCTCTTGGCACTGTGGTCGCGCTCACTCTGGTTCGCGAGCTCGGCCCGGTGGTCACCGCCCTGCTGTTTGCCGGCCGTGCCGGCTCGGCCTTGACGGCTGAGATTGGCCTCATGAAGGCTACTGAGCAGCTTTCAGGCATGGAAATGATGGCGGTAGACCCTATCAGACGTGTGCTGTCACCGCGTTTTCTGGCCGGCTTCCTCTCGATGCCGCTGCTTGCCGCCATTTTCAGTGCGGTGGGTGTCATGGGGGGATATTTTGTCGGTGTCGGCCTCCTCGGGGTGGACGAAGGGGCTTATTGGTCGCAGATGCAGTCCAGTGTTGATCTGCACGAAGATATTTACAACGGTGTGATCAAAAGCTTTGTCTTCGGTGTGGTGGCAAGCTGGATCGCTATTTTCGAAGGCTATGATGCAACACCTACCTCGGAAGGGGTGAGTCGTGCGACCACCCGCACCGTTGTGCATACCTCACTGGCTGTTCTGGGGCTGGATTTCATCCTCACCGCGTTGATGTTTGGAGACAACTGATATGATGCATTCAAGGACCGTCGAAATTTGGGTCGGCCTGTTTATCGCCGGGGGCATGGCTGCGCTGTTCATGCTTGCTATGCAGGTGAGTAATCTCACCGTGGTCAGTAATGATGAAGGGTATGCGGTTACCGCCCGCTTTGAGAATATCAGTGGCCTGAAGGTCCGTTCACCGGTGACCATGGCCGGTGTGCGTGTCGGCAGGGTAACCGATATCGGTTTCGACCCGCAGACCTTTGAGGCGGTAGTGACCATGCGCATCAGCAGTGACTACAACCAGTTACCGGCCGATACCAGTGCCAGCATCTTCACTGCCGGCCTGCTTGGTGAGCAGTATGTGGGCCTTGATGCCGGTGGGGATATGGAGTTCCTTGAGGATGGCAGCGAGATCATTCTGACCCAGTCGGCGTTGATCCTCGAGCAGCTGATCGGCCAGTTCCTGTTCAGCAAGGCCTCGGAGGGAGAAGCGAAATGATTCGGCTGAAAGCGGGTTTTGTGATGGCGGCCGTGATCCTGCTATTGCTGTCCAGCCCTGCGTTGCAGGCGGCAGTGGGGGCACAGCAACTCGTTATCGACACCTCAACCCGTGTCCTTGAGCGTCTGCGACAGGATCAGGAGAATCTGAAGGCTAACCCGGAACTCATCTACCCGCTGGTCGAAGATCTGGTGTTACCGCATTTCGATTTCGAACGCATGTCCATCTGGGTTCTGGGTAAGAATTGGCGCAAGGCTGATAGTGAACAGCAAAAGCAGTTCATCGATGCGTTTCGTACCCTTCTCGTGCGGACATACGCCAAGGCGCTGCTGGAATATACCGATCAGGAAGTCAGGTACCTGCCCTTCCATTCCGAGGAGGATGCCAAACGGGTGACGGTCCGCACCGAGATCGCCCAGCCCGCCGGGGTCAATATTCCTCTCAATTACAGTATGTTCCTGAATCGGGAAGGGAAGTGGAAAGTGTATGATATCAGCGTTGATGGCGTCAGCCTGGTGACCAATTACCGTACCTCATTTGCCAGCGAAATCCGTAAAGGCGGCATTGCCAAGCTGCTGGAACGACTGGCGGAGATGAATGCCGCTAAAGGGGCCGCAGGTGAGTAAGGCCGGGATTCATCGCGTCGACGGCAGGTTAAAAGTTAGCGGTGAGCTGACTTTTGCCACAGTGACCGGAGTGCTCGGTGAAAGTCGTGAGCTGTTTGCTCAGGCCGGAGAGTCAATTGAAGTCGTCTTACAGGACGTAGAGCGGGTTGACAGTGCCGGGCTGGCCCTACTCATCGAATGGATGCGAGAGGCGCATAGCCAGGGTAAGTCGATCCGTTTCTTCGAGTTGCCGGAACAGATGATGGCCATTGCCGCCGCCAGTGATCTAGATACCATCTTGCCCCTATCCCCCAGTCTTGGGGAGCCTTCCTGAGAACGGATCGGCACTATTACGTCTCAAGGGTTACAAAATGCGGGCGCAACCGGTATCATTTCCTGCACTTTCAATAGCCTCTTGGAACAATAATCATGCAGCCTGAAGACGTAAAAGCGTTGATCGAAGCCGGTTTGCCTGGTTCCCAGGTAGTCGCCAAGGGTGACGGAAGCCATTTCGATGTTATTGTTGTCAGTGCCGACTTCGAGAGCAAAACGATGGTGGAGGAGCAGCGAATGGTGTTCGCTACGCTAGGTGACAGGATCACTTCCGGAGAGATCCATGCCATCAATATCAAGGCCTATACACCGGATGAGTGGAAGACTGCCAGTAAGATCCAGATCTCCTGATCCCCTTCCAGTTTGGCGCATCGGATAACGAACGCGCTTTTGCCCTGCTAGTACGAGAACTATGGATAAATTAATTATTACCGGCGGGACCACCCTAAATGGTGAGATCCGAATTTCCGGTGCCAAGAACGCTGCGCTGCCGATTCTGGCGGCGACCCTGCTGGCCGATGAGCCGGTGACTGTCTGCAACGTCCCTCATCTTCACGATATCACCACCACCATGGAGTTATTGGGTAACATGGGGGTGGAGCTGGTCATTGACGAGAAGCTCAATATTGAGGTCCATGCCTCGACCATCCAGGAATTTTACGCCCCCTATGAACTGGTGCGCACTATGCGCGCCTCGATTCTGGTGCTCGGGCCGCTGCTGGCCCGGCATGGTAAGGCCGATGTGTCACTGCCCGGCGGTTGCGCGATCGGTTCGCGCCCGGTGAATATCCACATCGAAGGGTTGCGTGCGATGGGGGCCGATATCAAGGTGGAAAACGGTTATATCAGGGCCACCACACACGGCAGACGCTTGCAAGGGACCGTACTGGATTTGGAAGTGGTCACCGTCACCGGCACCGAAAACCTGATGATCGCCGCCACCTTGGCTGAGGGCACAACGGTGCTCAATAATGCCGCTCGCGAACCTGAGGTAGTTGACCTGGCCAACTTCCTCAACAGCCTCGGTGCTCGCATTAGCGGTGCCGGGACCGAGACCATGATTATTGAAGGTGTAGAGCGGCTGCATGGTGGCCGTTACTGCGTGCTGCCCGATCGCATTGAAACCGGCACCTATCTGGTGGCGGCTGCGATCACCGGCGGCAAAGTCAAGCTCAAGGACACCCGTCCCGACCTTCTTGATACCGTGCTTGATAAGTTACGTGAGGCCGGTGCCGATATCGAGTGCGGTGAGGACTGGATCAGCCTCGATATGAAAGGTCGTCGCCCGAAGGCGGTGGACCTGGAGACCGCTCCCTATCCCGATTTTCCCACCGACATGCAGGCGCAGTTCACCGCGCTGAACTGTATTGCTGAGGGCAGTGGCACGATTATCGAGACGGTGTTCGAGAACCGCTTTATGCATGTGCAGGAGATGCAGCGCATGGGGGCGGATATCCAGATCGAGGGTAACACCGCCGTCACCACTGGGGTCGAGCGTCTTACCGGGGCACCGGTTATGGCCACAGATCTGCGTGCCTCTGCCAGCCTGGTGCTGGCAGGGTTGGTGGCTGAGGGTGAGACGGTGGTCGATCGGATCTACCACATCGACCGCGGCTATGAGTGTATCGAGGAGAAATTATCCCAACTCGGCGCACACATCCGCCGTGTGCCGGAGAACCATTTTGAAGGCTCGGTGATGATGGATGTCATGCCATGAACACTACCCTTACTATCGCCCTCTCCAAGGGGCGTATCTTCAAAGAGACCCTGCCCCTGCTGGCGCACGCTGATATCGTACCGGTGGATGATCC
>JBFEYJ010000009.1:0-34281 GCA_041562215.1 Thiohalomonadaceae bacterium
ATAGGCGCGCCCCTCTCCGGGAAAGTCATACACATCGTGAAGTTTGTACTCGGCATCAATCTTCTTTACCGCCGTAGCGGAGTAGGTCACCTTGAATGTTCCGCGTGCACCCAGGTACCTGAGTAGGCTAATAAGTCCGTCCGATGCCTCAACACCAAACTTTATTCCAAATTCCGTCCCTATCGAGGAGTTTTTCCCATCCTTGGAAGCAGCGGCATTCAAGGCTTCCGCCACAAAGCCTGTATACCAGCCAAGCGAGCTGGAGAGTGAAACGTCATAATCACCTAACCAGGATGATATTTTGAAGGCGCTGACAGTGGCCTTCATACCAAGCTCACCACCCAGTGTTCCCTTGGCGGTGGCAGGGACGGCCTCCAGGCCGCTTTCCAGTGATCCGTTCCAGCCCAATTTAGGCGGGGTGAGGCCTTTAACGAAAGAGTAACCACCTACAACACTAAAATTCGTAAATCCCGTACCTGCAGAAATACCGAGTTTGACTTTACCATAGGGGCTAAGTGTTACTCCGGTGCCTGTAAGTTTCTTAAGCAAATAACCAATCGGCCCACCAAGAGGTACCGTGATTTCCGTACCATCATAGGAAGCCAGCGTACAAGCAACATCGGCGCCATTGGCACCTACGCTATAGGTGACACCGGCATCAACACCATGGTCAGTGTCGAATTTGATGAAGGGCGTCACGGCCATGGCGCCGGAACCTTTCTCACACTCGAGACCGAAAAGTTCGAAATCATTGGCCTGAATCGTTGAGCGCTCCTCGGGGCCGAAATAGCTCAGCGGTACTTCTTCCTCATCGGTTCCCTGCACCGACAATGCGCCACCTGATCGAAAGGTAACGAATTCAGGCATCACACCCTCTTTAACAAACTGGTCGTCGCTACCCGTCATCACGTCATACACTTCGAGGATGTCGAAGTTGAGCAGCACCAATTGCTGGTCGTCCGCCCCGTTAATGACTTTTACTACCCGGCCACCTAAGGGATAGAAGCCACCAGTGGTATCCGGCAGGCGGTAATCAAGCAACTGTCCTTGCTGCAGGCTCATCCCCTTAACCACCAGCGCCTTGAGCAGTTGACCCTGGAGAGTTTCATCGAGTCCTGCCTGATATCGGGCCTCGGCAACCTTTTGGCTATCGAATGAACTGCCTGTGCGGTAGTGCGCATCGGCCCCAACCGGATAGTAGACCGCAGCTTCTTCTACCTTCGTAACATTGGGCTTGAGTGGCCAGACATCGACCAGAATGGGCACACTCCAGCGCTCGGCAATGGCAAGCTGGCCCGCATCGCCGAAGTCGGGGCGTACACCGATGATAAGCCGCCCGCGATTCATGTTCACAGGCACATTGATGTTCAGGCGACCTGCTGTAACCTCATCCCAGCCGATATAATCACCTTGGAACTCTGCAGGGATATAATCGATGGTGGTTTCATCACGCTGAATACGCAATTCGATGCGAAGCTTAGACTTATCTACAGGGCCAAGGACATTACCTGCGGCGTCGAGCTTGAATAGATCCACGCTATGGCTTTCGCCGGGGCTGGTGATTAGCATCTCAGTCGTTGCGCGGGTACTTATCCAGCTTGGTTCAGGGTCGGTCGCATGAAGGATAAGATTGTGATTGTGTTCCAACCGCCGCTGCCGGGCCTGCGCCTCGGGGGTGTGTGAAGGGGCGAGGATCTCCTCCAATTCGGCATCGGGGGTTTGCGGCATTGACGGGTCGCCTTGAAGGATAGCCTCTGCACGTTGCAGCAACTCTTCGGGCGATATCACATCCGGTTCAGCGTAATCGCCATCGAAAGTACCATCAGCGAGATCATCCAAGATCGCTCTCAAGAGGCTGTCAAAATCCTCACCGTTGCCGATACGCGCTCTCAGACGGACCAGATCCAGTGCCGAGTGTGGTTTGTTATTTCCAGTCGGGGTTTGTGAATGAGGGTTGCCCTTTTTACGTGGCAGATCAGAATGGGGGTTACCGCTTCCGGGAGTGAAATCGTTGAAGGGATTGCCGTCGCCGAGTGTCATGTCGCTGTGGGGATTACCGCTTTTAACGGTGGAGTCCATGTTACGGAAATAATCCGTAATGAAAGGGTCCTCATCCGTTAAGCCCAGCAAGGCACGGTGATTTGCTTGCGCATGCGCATAGGCTTGAACCATGCCGCGATTACTGTCGGCAAGAGCGGCGAGTTCGGCAAGTGTGGTTAGCGGGGTGACATAACAGGTGTTGAGCCTCTCATCGCCGCATATCGCACGCAGCTCTCCCAGGAATTCGCCGCCATTGATGGTGCCGCCGGATGACTTCACATGATAGACGTCAGCCTCAGGGACCTCGATCTCATAGTAGCCCTCAGCGTCGGTCTCACCTTCGCCAAGGACCTCACCGCTGGATACATCGCTGATCTCGACTTTTGCGCCCGCCACAGCGTCATCAACAACATAACCGGAGAGTGTTTCTGTCGGTGTCGATTCAGCGCCACTTCCACCACCGGAGCATCCATGTAACAACAAGCTCACGACCAAAACAGCAGTCATCGAGACTGCATGAATCCGGATACCCAGACCCACATGCTTAGCAATGCAACTCATCGTCCTTCTCTCCCTCTCCTAATTGCAACTATCCCGAGCGATTCGGTATTACTCTCTCCAAATGACAACAAGATACGTCAAAACTGACTAACCTATCGATGCGATTTGCACTAATTGGCTTCTTATCCTTTTCCCAGACCGACTGTCGGTATCCAGGCCGCAGGAAATGCAAAAGCTAAAATTTACGACCAAAATGCCAAAAAGCTTCTCAACAGCTTGTGCTCGTTTACAAAACGATAATATCTGAACAAAACGATAAGAATTACACGGGATTTCACATTAGAGCACACTACCCCCTTTTCCGTGTGAGCACAAACATTTCGATTGATGGGGGCTGGTAGTCTCACGGGTCCCCGGAGGATTCATTTGTTCCCCCTTCTGTGAAGTTATTCAGTATTTGATGCTGCCCTTTATGCCCGTGTTGATTGCTGTAATTTTTTCGCTCAGCTAAATCATCACCACCATTCGTCATCGCACCGAAATAGCAACTTGATTCAATTCTTTCTTACTTCGTAAGACAGCACTGTCTAGATAAGGCGTGAATTCAAAGATTGAACTAGTGAAGCAGGCTTGCAGGAAGTAATTAATATTTCATTAAATGACTAGTGTGAAAATTTCCAGACACGACACATACTTACGTCTCAGCAACAATCACGGTCTGTTTGCCCAATACACGGTTTCACCATCAGCTGGGCATTCAACTTCAAGAATATTGAGCAAGTATATGGATGTTCGATTAATAGAGATGGAGAATGGGCTAAAGCGCGTTCGTACCAAGTCACAAGGACGTCGCAACGTACCACAGCTCAGTCATTATTGCTGAAAAACAAATCATTTATTTGGTGCCCGGGGCCGGAATCGAACCGGCACGACCCAAAGGTCGAGAGATTTTAAGTCTCTTGCGTCTACCAATTTCGCCACCCGGGCGTCAGAGAGAAACCGATTGTATCGAAGTCGGGAGATCGTTTCAGCTAAAACATCCACCTTGTTTCAACGTGTACAACACATCGGTAAAAAAAAAGCACTTAGTCGATCACTAAGTGCTTTTTATATGGAGGCTGGACCCGGAGTCGAACCGAGGTACACGGATTTGCAATCCGCTGCATAGCCACTCTGCCATCCAGCCGGTGTAAAACTTTTTCAGCTTCTCTAAAGTGAAAAAACCTCGGCCGAATTTCGAACCGAGGTCTCTTCGGAATTGGAGCGGGAAACGAGGCTCGAACTCGCGACCCCAACCTTGGCAAGGTTGTGCTCTACCACTGAGCTATTCCCGCCTCAAAAGATGCGCACATTGTAATTCAGGATAAATTCTTGTCAACCCTTTGTTAACAAAATTTATTCATTATCACCGGTGAGGATCGGCCAGGCGGCGCGCAAATAGATCACCATCGACCACAAGGTGAGAATAGCCGCCAGATAGAGCAATACCACACCTATTTGCACAGTGGGTAAGGAACCTATAGGGGTCTGATACAGCAACAGGATCAGGGCGGCCATCTGTGCAGTGGTCTTCACCTTGCCCATCATGCTCACCGCCACGGTGGCCGATGCGCCAAGTTCCGCCATCCATTCGCGTAGCGCCGAGATGGTGATCTCACGCCCAACGATCACCAGCGCCGGCACCGCCAGCCAGATACCGTGCCAGGCGGTAGGGTTAGTATCAACAATGAGGATAAGGGCGGCAGCAACCATCAGCTTGTCGGCTACCGGATCAAGAAAGGCGCCGAATGCCGAGGTCTCCTGCCACTTGCGGGCAAGATAGCCGTCAAACCAGTCGGTGATCGCCGCCAGGGCGAAGATCCCGGTAGTGATCAGGTGGGCGCTCTCTAGCGGCAGGTAGTAGAACAGCACGAACACCGGGATCAGCGCGATGCGCAGCAGTGTCAGAAGATTGGGAATACTATAGTTCATTGATGTTCTCTATCCTTCATCGGCATGAAAGGCATCGTAGATGCTCTGCGCCAGTTGGCGGCTGATCCCCTTGATCACCATTAAATCCTCGACACCGGCCCGCGCCACCTCCTGAAGGCCACCGAACTGCCGCAACAGCTGCTGGCGCCGTTTTGGACCCAGGCCGGGAATTCCTTCCAGGGAGGAGGTCCTGCGGGCCTTTGCCCGACGTTGCCGGTGGCCGGTAATGGCGAAGCGATGTGCCTCGTCCCTGACCTGCTGGATGAGGTGCAGAGCCGGCGAATCTGGGGGCAGTATAATGGGGGTGCTGTGGCCGGACAATATCAGTTGCTCAAGTCCGGGTTTACGCGAGGGTCCCTTGGCCACACCGATAAGGAGCATGCCGATGACCTGCAGCTCCTCCATCACCTTTTCGGCCTGGTGCAGCTGTCCCTTGCCGCCATCGATAAGCAGAATGTCCGGGAACTTGCCCTCCCCCTCCTTGAGCCGCCGAAATCGCCTGGTGAGCGCCTGTTCCATAGCTGCATAGTCGTCGCCTGGGGTGATCCCTTCGATATTGAAGCGCCGATAGTCGCTCTTGACTGCCCCGCTGGTATCAAACACCACACAGGAGGCAACGGTCGCCTCCCCCATGGTATGGCTGATATCGAAGCACTCGATGCGCTGCGGCAGGTCGTCAAGGTCCAGAGTCTCTTGCAAGGCCTCGAAGCGGCTCAATATATTCTGCCGGGTGGCCAGATGACTGTTCAGTGCCTGCTCCGCGTTGGTCCTGGCCAACTGCAACCAACGGGCCCGGTCTCCGCGCAGCTTGTCACTGACAGTAACCTTGCGGCCGCTCTGCTCACTCAGCACCTGCTCCAGCAATGCCTGTTCAGCGAGAGGTTCGCTGATCAGGATCTCCGCCGGGATCCTGCGCTCTGCGCCTCCCCCACCGATGTAATATTGCGCGATGAAGGCGGAAAGGATGTCAGCGCTGTCGGCCTGGGCCGTGTGCTGCGGAAAATAGCTCTTGTTGCCCAGGTTCCGGCCGTTACGGATGAAGAATACCTGGACACATCCGACGCCTTCTTTCAGCGCCGCGGCGATCACATCGAGATCTCCTCCCGAGCCCATAACAAATTGCTTTTCCTGGACCCGGCGAAGATTGGCGATCTGATCACGGTAATGGGCCGCCCGCTCGAACTCCAGCGATTCAGACGCTTCTTCCATTTTGTGCACCAGCTCATCGATGATGGCATTGTCCTTGCCCTCAAGAAACATGACCGCGTGACGGACATCCTCCTGGTAGCTCTCCTTATCGATCAGATCGACACAGGGGGCACTGCAACGCTTGATTTGGTACTGCAGACAGGCTCGGTGCCGATTGCGATAGAAACTGTCCTCGCACTGACGTACAGGGAAGAGTTTCTGTAACAGGTTAAGACTCTCGCGTACCGCTGCGGCACTGGGATAGGGACCGAAATAACGTCCCTTTTTGCTGCGGCGGCCTCGGTGGAGGGTCAGGCGCGGGAAGTCATCATCTGACAGGTAGATATAGGGATAGCTTTTATCATCACGCAGCAGGATGTTGTAGCGCGGCCGGAGAGCCTTGATCAGGTTGTTCTCCAGCAACAGCGCCTCATTCTCTGTATTGGTAATGGTGACCTCGATACTACGGATCTGGGAAACCATCGCCCGCGTCTTGGGGCTGGTATCGTGGCGGCTGAAGTAGCTGGAGACACGCCGCTTGAGGTTTTTCGCCTTGCCGACATAAATGACCTCACCCTCCGCATCAAGCATGCGGTAGACCCCCGGCCGGCTGGTCAGGGTTTTGAGAAAGGCTTTACTATCGAAGCTATCGGGAGGTAACTGGGTCATGGTGACGCTGAATGATGATATCGGGTAGCACTCTCAACACGACCTGCAGTATTTCTGCACGGTTGGAGGTAAACCGAAAGAAATACGTCTGAACGCATTAATTCTAACAGTTATGCCAGAGTCAGGGGCAGTATTTCGTTCATTCTCTTGTTTGTGGCAGGCATGGAACTTTCAACAGTCGGGTTATAAAGAGAACACAGGATGTGTTGTCTCAATTCACGATAGACCATCCAACATGCCGTGCCGCATCGCCAAACGTGTAAGATCGGCGTCACTTCGCACGGCAAGTTTGTCGAACAGACGCGTACGATAGGTACTGATCGTTTTAGGGCTAAGGCAGAGTTTTTCCGAGATGTCCTGAACCTTGTGACCCTGGACCAGCATCAACATCACCTGCATTTCCCTCTGAGAGAGGTTGTCAAATGGAGAGCCCTCGCTCCCCGGAAGCAGCGACAGAGCGAGATTTTGTGCGATCTCAGTACAAATGTAGCGACGACCGGAATGCACTTCCTTGATTGCAGAAACGATCTCTTCAACACTGCAGCCCTTATGCAGATAGCCGGAAGCACCGGCTTTGAGCAAGCTTGTGGGAAAGGGATCATCCGTGTGTACGGTAAGGATGATAACCGGCAGAGTGGGATCGATTTGCTTGATCTTGCGCGTTGCCTCCAGGCCGCCGATACCAGGCATGCTGACATCCATCAGAACGACATCGGGGCGTTTCTTGCGCACTGCCGTGATCGCAGACTCGCCGTCTGTAGCTTCGGCATAGACATTGATACCGCTGACGTCATCCAGCAATCGCCGTATCCCGGTGCGTACCAGCTCATGATCATCAACGAGCAGGACCTTGATTGACATACTAGAGCCCACATTCCCTATAATGAAACAGACACTAATGAAAAACGGAATAAAAGTCCATAATTCTTACTGACGGGTAATTTATCCACCTCTCACTCCATACCCTCGCTTTGTCAGCATCCAATGTCTGCGAAGCCACATCCAGTGTAATCAAATTAGCTCCCAGGCGTGACATGCCCCTGTGTGCGGGGACCACCCACTGCCGCAACTTCGGCGGGAGATCTTCGCCTGCCTGAAGGATTGGCGTAAGTATCATTGAGTCGTTGCACAAAGCGGTCGCTTTCCCCAAGAATCCTGTCCAGCTTACGGCGCGCTCGGCGGCCCCATCCGGCCGGAGACTGACTAAACAGGCTGTGCCAGATATCGGTGCTTCTGGTAAAGCCTCCCAGTACTCTTTGACGTTCGTAGGGATCCTGCACCTGTGAGACAAGCCACTTGCCGACGCCCCTGGAGGCCAATCTGCGCAGACGAAAGTGCAGATATATGACTGCACCCAACAGAACAGCCGATGTAGAAGATGCCACCACCGGACGTTGTGCAAAATCGAGCAGCCACGGGGCATCAGGCAACAATCCCTCCCAACTTCCAAACTGCAAGGTAAGAAACAACGCCAGTAAACCCAGCAGACCGAATACCACACCATCCAGGATAAAAGTACGCCGTTGCCAACGTAACAGCGCCTCGGTCAACAAAGGAACAATGCGCTTTTCTATACCCCGGGCGGTCTTCTCCAGGGTGCTGATAATCCGGTAAGCGCGTTCAAGCTCCACCTGCTGGATACGCTCGTGAATCGCGAACAGATCGGCATCGCGCTTGGTCTCAAAACGGGTGCGTAAGCGTTCATCCTCAATGGGTACCGCCGCCTCTGGATTGTAGATGGTATAGAACCGCCCGGCAGTCAGGCCCTTTTGCGCCAGCGCCCGCTGCCATGCGCCGAACACCTCTTCGGGGTTATCCTCGCGGGCCGCGGTGTCGATCTGGTTAAGCACATAGAGGAACTTGCTTGAGTCTATCCGGTCGATGCTCTTGCCCACCAGATGTTCGAGGGTATCCCGCATCGCACCCGGCTCTGGATGGCGTGCATCAAAGAAAACAATAACCAGATCCGACAAATTAATAATATGCTCAGTAATTCGCAGGGTCGAAGTTCTTTGTTCATCGGCATCAAAACCGGGCGAATCAATGATTATCTTGCCACGAACCGACTCACTGGGGCAGGTTTTCAATTGCATGTAGGCATCGATACGCCGTCCCTCGCCACCGGCGACCTGGTCGATCTCTTCGCTGATCTTATAGAAGGGAAAACGCGGATCCGCATCCAGGGCAAAGCCTGGGAGCACATGCACGGCATCCTCGCTGGCGTGACAGATCACGGTGAATTTATCATCGACGGCCTGATTACCGGTCGGCTGAAGCTTATAGTTCAGGTAGTGGTTAATAAACGTCGATTTACCCGCGGAAAAAGTGCCGAGAACTGAGATCAGCGGCCACCAAGGGATCTGCATCGCGTAGGACTGATCCCGATCCAGTAATCCCATACGATAGGCAACACGATCGAGTTCACGATAGCTGTGCACCGCCTCCACTAGCAGCGGATGCTCTTCACGCAGATGGTTTTCCAGATTCTGCAATCGCTGTGAAATTGCAGGTGCAGGTCCAAACATGATTAATCCTTGGTATTACCCGCCACACAGGAAAATCCTGTTCATCGGGTTGTAAAGTCGACCTTCCGGCATAGCATACGGCATGGCGTGCCGTTCCCAGCCCCGTCATATTAGACAGAGGCGCGGAGCCAGGGATCGCATTCCTTAAATCAGCCTAACCTCCACTCCCGGTTATGTCAGGATGAAATTACAGCTATTCATCACGCCGGGCAGAGGCTGACGCAGGAGTAATTTCAAGGCTGCGGCAGCAATTCCCGGTAAAGCTTGTCCGCCTTATCCGGCGCAAGCCATGCGAGCACATTCAGCAGGTGCCAGGCCATCATTCGATGTGAGCTATTGTTGATCAGCGTGGCAGCTCGGTAGTAGGCCTCTGCAGCACCTTCACGGTCGCCACTGTTCAACAGAACATTGCCCATCTCGCCATAAGCATCGAAATTGTCAGGCTGTTGTGCCACCAGCACACGATAATGCCCGATGGCGGTGGCAAACTCTCCCTTCCATGCAGCCAGGCGTGCCTGCTGCCAGGTCTGTCGGATCCACTCAGCCGTCACCTCGGATGGTACATTACTAGCGGCTGTGTCTGACTTTACTTCCACAGGGCCGTCATGTGTGGCGCTGTTGAGTGACGCTGGAGGTGACTCCTCATCCCCAGCCGTGTTGCCCATACTTATCGGCTGCACTGCTGATCGTGATTCAGTAGCTCCTGCAACAGGTGTCTCGTTGCCAACTTGTTCCGGAGTGTTCGCCTGACCTGGCACACTGGGAAGCGTGTCTTCAGCTTGTCCTGGTTGTTCCGCTGAATCCGTTCCTGTCTCAGCAGTCACGGCCTGTCCCGTAGAGGATATCCGTTGGGACGCTTCAGTCACCTCGCCAGGCTGTTCATTACGCTGAAATTTCGCAATCACATCGTCAACCTTTTTTACCAGGGCCGCAGTTTCCCCTGGTGGCTTGTCATCAAAGGTCGCCCCTCGATTTAGACCAAAAATAGCGGCAACTACAATGATCAGCAGCGTGATCGGTTGATAAAATCTTTTCAAAAATTGCACTATTTTTCTCCTGCAACGCGTATTTCGGGATAAATCAGCAGTTAAACCCGATGTTGCATAAATTATTGTAACTGGTGCATGCCGGAACGCTGCAAGTAGGGCTCAACGGACATTTAGCGATCGTGGTATAACAGCCTGAGAGTAAGCTCTGCAAAATGGAAGTACCTCACTATTTTTCTTTGTTGTCTCAAGTGATTCCCAACTCAATCCACTCATCTATGCAGAAGACCATGAGCACCTTCATGGCCTTATTTCATGGCGTTTCACAAAGGCCGGTACATCCGTCATTGGCAACCGTTCCGGGATCTCCCCCTGATAGTAGACATTGTGTTCATCCCCGGCAAGAAACGTCACACAAGCAAGCCCACATCATTACTGCATCTATCCTGTGGATACCCCGTTTAGAAGAGACAGAAAATCCTGTTTTTGACAGCACTATGATTTCACAGTGACTCGAAGGTAATCATCGAACTAACGCTTTTTCGGTTTATTTTCCCGGCATTTTTATACAAAGAACCATAGCAACAACAACCGGCTACGGCGCAACAAAGCGTCAATGGGGGCTCGAGATATCGGTAGTCGTGGTAATGCAAAAGCGGGATCACGCCTGAGAGCTGTCTTGTACGCGGATGATGGCGGAAATTACCACGCAAGCAGTTGATGAAGAAAGGGGAACGGAGATGACAGAATGGCGGAGGGTCAGGGATTCGAACCCTGGATGGGCTCTCACCCATGCCGGTTTTCAAGACCGGTGCTTTCAACCGCTCAGCCAACCCTCCGAAAGCAGTGGTGCGCATATTAACGGAATTGTTTCGCCTTTTCCAGCTTGAAATTCATAAGTCTCACAGTATGCTATTTTGAAACTTTATGTCATAGTTAGTGTACTAACCTTTCGCTAACCGCGAATAATCAAAGGAGTTTGCATGAACACCCATGAAACGGTAGTCCGTTCCAGCGAGGCTGCACTGGCCACCAACAAGCTGATACGCAATACCTATACCCTGCTTTCCATGACACTGCTGTTCAGCGCACTGACCGCAACCGTGTCCGTGTTCCTGAACCTGGGCCCGATGACCAATCTGCTCACCCTTGGCGGCGCCATGGTATTGATCTGGTTCGTCTTGCCGAGAACGGCCAACTCTGCCGCCGGCCTGGGTGTTGTCTTCGCCATCACCGGCCTACTGGGGCTGGGACTTGGTCCGATACTCAACCATTACCTGGCGATGTCAAACGGCCCACAGCTGGTCGGTATGGCCATGGGTGGCACCGGGGTGATCTTCCTCACTCTCTCCGGCTATGCCCTGACCACCCGCAAGAACTTCAGTTTCATGGGCGGTTTCCTGATCACCGGCTTTGTGGTTGCCTTGGTGGCGATGATTGCCAACATCTTCCTACAAATCCCTGCACTGTCTCTGGGTATTTCCGCGGTTATTATCATGCTGATGAGTGGTTTTATCCTCTACCACACCAGCCAGATGATTCATGAACCTCATGGTAATTACCTGATGATGACTGTTGCTCTTTACCTGAACATCCTGAACATCTTTACCTCCCTACTGCACCTTCTCGGGGCACTCGGTGGTGACGACTAACAGCGCCTGCTAACAAGCGCTACTCAGCCCCGCCTCCGTGCGGGGCTTTTTTGTACCGGATAAGGATGGGCGGGTGGCGGATAACGTGCTCCTTGCGTTTTCGCACTAAGGGCACCTGTCCCGCCTATGCTGTAGAACCTGGACGAGATGGAGCAATACATGTTCATGGATGAAGAGGAGAGGTTTTTGATGGGATTCATCCCACCCTATGAGCGGAGATAACTGAGATGGATATGTGGATGAAAATCGCCTCGGCAATGTTGCTGGGCGCAATGCTACTCATCCTCTGGCCACGGGCCAAAATGATGCTCAAAGAGAGCCCCAAGGGCAGTGCCGATGACTGGAAGGGCGCACTTATTCCGCTGTTGCTGGTCGCCGGATTTATTATCCTGCTGATTATGGCGGTTTAACAACGACCACAAAAAACGCGGAAGCTATCGCTACCCTCTCCCCATATCCAAATGCCCTTGTTCACTTGGAGGCAGGCATAGCTCGCTTGAATATGGGGTTTCAGTTAATCCTGCCTGGACATTCTCCGTGGCCATTTTTCTTTTTACCGGATTTGCGTCTTCGTAGTGGGAAGCATTATTGGACTGGTGAGGAGGTGTAGTCCTTACGCCGTCTCTCCATCTGATACTTCCTTACTGCCCGGTTGTGCTCCTCCAACGTAGCAGAGAAGTAATGGCTGCCATCTCCCCTGGCCACAAAATAGAGCTTGTCACTGTCATCAGGATGCAACGCGGCGTAGATCGCATCAGCGCCGGGCATTGAGATGGGTGTGGGTGGCAGACCGCGACGAGTGTAAGTGTTATAAGGTGTGTCGTTGAGTAAGTCACGGCGACGCAGGTTACCATCGTAATCCAACCCCATGCCATAAATCACGGTAGGATCAGTCTGCAGCAGCATCCCTTTTTTCATCCGGCGTATGAAGACACCGGCGATTGCCGGACGCTCACTCACCTGGCCGGTCTCCTTTTCGACAACCGAGGCCAGGGTCAACGCCTCATAGGGTGTTTTCAGAGGTAGTCCCTCAGCCCTGCGCTGCCACTCCTGATCGAGGCGTTCCTGCATCGCCCGATAGGCCCTGCGCAGAAACTCCACATCACTCAGTCCTCGCGGGAAGTGATAGGTTTCAGGCAAAAAACGCCCTTCGGGGTGCTCGTCAGTATGACCGAGCCTTGCCATGATGGATTGTTCATCCTGCCCGGAAAGCGTGTGGCTGAGGAAAGGATTAGCGTCCAGTTGCCCCATCAACTCACGAAAGTTAGTCCCTTCCACGATGGTGATGCTGTATTGAAGTACCTTACCCTCTACCATCTGCTGTAACAGATGCGACGGCGTCATCGAGGCGCCTACCCGATACTCACCGGCCTGGATTCGACCGGCTTTGCCTTCCAGCCTCGCCATCCAGACAAACAGGCGATAATTGTCGATTAGCTGCTGCTGTTGCAGGCTGCGGGCAACGGCACTTACACTCATTCCCGGTGAGACGGTAACCGTCTGATTCCCTTCAGTGATCGCCATGGGGTTGTTGCGAAAGGAAAGATACTCCATCCACACCCAGCCCAGTGCCAGGCCGGCGGCAAGGATGAGTGCCCCGACGAATTTTAACAAGTGCTTGCGCATCACTTCTGCTCCATCATTAAGTTCAAGGCACTGATGAGTCGTTGAGTAATGGGCGCCTCACCATATCGGGCTTCACCCAGACATGATACCGGCCAGATCCCGATAACACTGTTGGTAACAAAGAGCTCATCCATCCCTTCCAGCTCGGCAGCTCGCAACTGCACAATTTCACAGGTAATCCCCAGCTTATGTGCCAGGAGCAACACCTGATGCCGCATAACACCCGCTACGCCACAGCGTGTCAGGTCCGGTGTCAACAGCACGCCATTGCGTACCGCAAACAGATTACTCATGGTGCCTTCAATGACGTTGCCGTCGAGATCGAGCATCAAACCTTCATGTACCAAGTCATCACCCCATTCAGCTCGCGCCATCACCTGTTCGAGTCGATTAAGGTGTTTGATCCCGGCAAGCCTCGGATTACATGACAGCGGAGTCAGGCATTGGCGTAACGTTATCCCCTCTTGAGGGACCACATAATCGGGCCAGGGATAGTGCATAACAAGACGCTGCGGTTCCGGTGAGGCGGGAGGGCGATATCCCCGACCACCACTGCCGCGAGTAATAATGATTTTGATCACGGCGCGCTCGCAACCGTCAGCGACCTGGGTGGTCTCTGCCTTCAGGCATGCCACATCAGGTAGTGGAATTACCAAACGCGAACAGCCATCAAGCAGGCGTTCCATATGCGCTGTCCAGAACTGGGGTTTACCGTTGTTGATTGCCAGGGTTTCGAAAACACCATCACCATAGTGCAGCCCACGATCGCTGGCCGGGATGAGGTCTTGCGGTTTACCGTTGAGGAGGATCACGCGCCGTTTGTCCTGACAGAATTACGCTGGTTCTATGACGAAGTCCAACTATACCCTTGCCGACGCAGCAAAGGCGTGACCGGGAGCAGACTCCCGGTCACAGCAGGTGTCACTTAAGTTTGGCCAACACCAGTGTGGCATTGGTACCGCCGAAACCGAAGGAATTGGAAAGGGCGTAGTTGATCTCCATCTGACGCGCAGTACCTGGTACGTAATCCAGATCGCACTCCGGGTCCTGATTGAAGATGTTAATAGTCGGTGGGGCCACCTGATCGTGAATAGCCAGGGCAGTGAAAATCGCCTCGACGCCGCCGGCTGCACCCAGCAGGTGACCGGTCATGGACTTGGTAGAGCTCATTGCGATCTTGTAGGCTTTATCACCAAACGTACCCTTGGCAGCCTCAGTTTCAGCCTTGTCGCCGGCGGGGGTAGAGGTGCCATGGGCGTTGATGTAATTGATCTGCTCAGGATTGATGCTCGCATTGCGCATGGCATTGTTCATGCAGCGCATGGCGCCTTCACCACCAGCGGCGGGCAGAGTCATGTGGTAGGCGTCACCACTCATGCCGTAACCAATCACCTCAGCGTAGATCTTTGCACCACGGGCCTTGGCATGTTCGTACTCCTCCAGCACCACCACGCCGGCGCCGTCGCTGAGGACGAACCCATCACGGTCCTTATCCCAGGGGCGGCTGGCGGCCTCCGGGTCATCATTGCGAGTGGAGAGCGCGCGGGCAGAACCGAACCCACCCAGTCCGCAGGGTGAAGTTGCCATTTCAGCCCCCCCGGCAACCATCACATCCGCATCACCATACTCAATGAGACGCGCAGCATCACCGATGCTGTGAGTACCGGTCGCACAGGCGGTTACCAGTGCAATATTAGGCCCCTTCAAGCCGTACATGATGGAGACATGACCCGAGATCATGTTGATGATGTTGCTGGGTACGAAAAAGGGAGAAATTTTTCGTGGACCGCCACTTCTGTAAGCCTCGTGTCCTTTTTCAATCCCTGGTAAGCCACCGATACCAGAGCCTACGGCAACACCGATTCGCTCGGCATTGGCCTCGGTCACTTCAAGGCCGGAATCCTTGATCGCTTCTATAGAAGCGGCAATTCCGTAGTGAATGAAGGGATCCATTTTCTTGGCTTCTTTCGGTGACAGGTAATTGCTGACATCGAAATTTTTTACTGAACCGCCGAAGGTGGTGGAAAAACCGGAGGTATCGAAATGGGTGATGGGAGCGATGCCGCTCTTACCAGCCAAGATGTTTTCCCAGGATTCCTTCACACTGAGACCGACGGGGGAAACCATACCCATGCCGGTGATAACAATACGACGTTTTGCCAAGGGAGAGCCCTCTTTCTTCCTTTAGTAACTTAATAAACTAAAGGGCCGCGGCCACGTAAACGTGGTCGCGGCCCCGTCGATAAAATATCGATCAGCCCTGATGAGCATTGACGAAGTCAATGGCCTGCTGGACAGTGGTGATCTTTTCAGCTTCCTCATCGGGGATCTCGGTTTCGAACTCTTCTTCAAGAGCCATTACCAGTTCCACGGTGTCGAGGGAATCGGCGCCAAGATCATCGACGAAGGAAGCGGCATTGGTGACCTCTTCTTCCTTAACACCAAGTTGTTCGATAACAATCTTCTTGACGCGCTCTTCAACACTGCTCATGACGGGTATTTCCTCCAAAGGATATAAAAAATCGTTATTTCTGACGCGGTATTGTAGTGAAATCCGCAATCAGATGCTAGAAAATAAGCCCCTTCCGCGAACCACGTCGCAAAGCGACCCTATCTCTTTGTTTTAAAAAGAGGTTTTTCACCCCATATACATGCCGCCGTTAACACTGATGGTCTCGCCGGTGATGTAGCCTGCTTCCGGTGAGGCCAAAAAGGCCACCGCAGCGGCGATCTCCTCCGGCTGACCAAGACGACCGAGTGGGATCTGGTTGAGCAGTAACTGCTTGTGCTCATCAGCCAGACCTTTGGTCATGTCCGTATCGATGAAGCCTGGAGCGACTGCGTTAACGGTGATACCCCGGGCGCCAACCTCTCGCGCAAGCGATCTTGTAAAACCGAGGATACCGGCCTTGGCTGCCGCATAGTTGGTTTGGCCGGCGTTGCCCATCAGTCCCACTACTGAGGCGATACTGATGATACGACCTTTACGTGCCTTGGTCATCGGTCGCAGACAGGCCTTGGACATGCGGTACACAGACTTAAGATTGGTCTCCATGATGGCATCCCAGTCGTCATCCTTCATTCGCATCAGCAAGTTATCACGCGTAATACCGGCGTTGTTGACCAGAATGCCGGGGGCCGCATACTCCTCGTTCAACATTTCCATCAGGCGATCAATCTCCGACTGGTGGGTCACATCCAGCGCCACGCCCCTGCCGTTGATACCGTTTTCCTTGAGATAGGCGCTAATCGCCTCAGCACCGCTTTCAGAAGTGGCGGTGCCGATCACCGTGGCGCCTTTGGCTCCCAGAGCCAGTGCAACAGCCTTTCCAATACCTCGGCTGGCGCCGGTGATCAACGCTATTTCATTTTCCAGTGACATCGTATAACTCCTGTATTTATTGCACCTCAGACCGACAGAGAATCACAAGTCGTCAGTCTGCCGCATTCAGTCAACTCAAAGACCTTACTCTGATAACTGAATACTGACTACAGATGATTGTTCAAAGCCATCGAGCTTTGCGGACACTCCGGCTTGTTCAGGCTGACACATCCGCCAGCACACTCTCAAGTCCAGCCGGATCGTACAGCGCCATTGCTTTCATCTCTTTGACGATCCGCTTGTTCAATCCGACGAGAACCTTACCAGGTCCGCACTCAACGAGGGTATTAATACCCTCAGAGGCCATGGCTTCAATCGTCTCCACCCAGCGTACCGGGCTATAGAGCTGGCGCACCAGAGCATCGCGAATGGCGTCACCATCGGTGGCTTTGCTCACATCGCAGTTATTAATGACAGGGATCTGCGGAGCCTTGATGGTAATGGAGGACAGCCTCTCGGCCAGCAGTTCGGCAGCCGGCTTCATCAGCGCACAGTGGGACGGTACACTGACTGGCAACATGACGGCACGCTTGGCACCGCCCTCCTTGGCTAGCTCGACAGCGCGTTCAACGGCAGCAACCTGTCCAGCAATCACCACCTGGCCGTTGGCATTGAAATTGACGGCAGAGACCACCTCGCCTTGCGCTGCGTTCTCGCACACCTCAATAACCTTGGCGTCGTCCAGGCCGAGGATAGCGGCCATGGAGCCGGTACCGGCGGGGACCGCATCCTGCATCAGGCGACCACGTTCGGCAACCAGTGCAACGGCGTCCTTAAAATCAAGGGCCCCAGCTGCAACCAGCGCGGAGTATTCTCCCAGACTGTGACCGGCGAGAACGGTGGGCATGGCACCGCCCTTCTCCTGCCAGATGCGCCAGACGGCAATACTTGCACTCAGCATGGCCGGCTGGGTGATGTGGGTCTGATTCAGCTCCTCGGCCGGGCCTTCTGAGACCAGCTTCCACAGGTCATAACCGAGCACCTCAGAGGCCTCAGCAAAAGTCTCCTTTACCAGTGGCTCGACAGCGGCTAGCTCAGACAGCATACCTACGGCCTGGGAGCCCTGTCCCGGAAAAATAAAAGCAAGCGACATGTTCTGTCCCCCTTCTTCAGTAAAGGCTTTACAACGCAAAGGATGTTAAGAACGCAAAAAAAGAGCGACAATTGATGTATTTGTGTGTTCACACAAAACTTTGCACCCTTAGCATCATTCGCGTTAAGTATTTTATTAAAACTTAATCAACGCCGAGCCCCAGGTGAAACCACCACCGAAGGCCTCGAGCAGAATGGTATCACCGCGTTTGATGCGGCCGTCACGCACTGCCACATCCAATGCCAGCGGTACTGATGCGCCTGAGGTGTTACCGTGCCTGTCGACAGTGACCACCACATTATCCATGGACATGCGCAGTTTCTTGGCGGTGGCTCCGATAATGCGGATATTCGCCTGGTGGGGCACCAGCCAATCCACGTCCGATTTTTTCAGATCATTGGCATGAAGGGTTTCATCGACGATGCGCCCGAGAGTATTGACCGCCATCTTGAAAACCTCGTTACCACGCATTTCCATATAGGCGGTACCGTCCCTCACATGCTGATACCCATTGGAAACACCGGACTGAACACGTAACAGATCCTTGTACTGACCATCGGCATGGATGTGGGTCGAGAGAATACCCGGCTCCTCGCTGGCCTGCAGCACTACCGCTCCAGCGCCGTCACCGAACAGGATGCAAGTGCCACGGTCGGTCCAATCGGTAATGCGCGACATGGTCTCGGCACCGATTACTAACGCGGTTTTGTGCGTTCCGCTTTTGATGAATTTGTCAGCCACGGAGAGGGCGTAGACAAAACCGGTACAGACTGCCTGCACATCGAAGGCCGGTGCACCGTGTATTTCAAGACGGTCCTGCAGCAGACAGGCGGTACTGGGAAAAACCTGATCCGGCGTAGTGGTGCCGACGATGATCAGATCGATCTCATTTTTATCGATGCCGGCAGCCTCGATGGCACGCAGCGCAGCCTGCTCGGCCAGGTCGCAAGTATTTTCACCATCAGCGGCGATGCGACGTTCCTTGATCCCGGTTCGTTCGGTGATCCACGCATCCGTGGTATCCACCATTTTTTCCAGGTCGTGATTGGTCAGGATCTTTTCCGGCAGATAACCGCCTGTTCCTATAATACGAGAATAAATCAAACCGCCCGCCTCTTCTCCAGTATGATGCCCAGTTGTTCGCGAATCTTCTCGGGCACGTTCTTTTCCACTTCACGCACCGCCTCACCGATCGCCGTAGTGAACGAAAACTCGTCGGCGCTGCCGTGACTCTTGATCACAATACCACGCAGGCCGACAAGGCTGGCGCCATTATAGGCACGCGGGTCAATACGCCTGCGGAGCGCATTGAGAACCGGCATAGCGACCAGTCCCGCCAACTTAGTGAATATATTGCGCTTGAATTCCTGTTTCAGAAAATGGCTGATCATCTTGGCCACGCCTTCAATAGTCTTCAACGCGACATTGCCGACAAATCCATCGGCAACCACCACATCCGCCGTGCCTTTATTGATGTCATCCCCTTCGACGAAACCAATGTAATTCAGACCACTTGCAGCAATCAGCTTGGCCGCCTCCTTCACCTGCTCATTACCTTTGATCTCTTCCTCGCCGATATTGAGCAGAGCGACGGTGGGCGAAGGATTATTATCCACGGCACTGGCCAGAACCGAGCCCATCACGGCGAATTGGCAAAGGACTTCGGCGGGCGAGTCAATGTTGGCGCCCAGATCGAGTACGTGGGAGTGGCCACGAATGGTGGGCAGAGCGGTGATGATCGCCGGACGATCAATACCCTCCAGTGTCTTCAACACAAAACGTGCGGTTGCCATCAGAGCACCGGTATTGCCGGCGCTGACGCAGGCCCGAGCGGCCTCGTCCTTAACCAAATTGATGGCAATTCGCATGGAGGAATCTTTTTTGCCGCGCAATGCCGAGGATGGCGGCTCGTCCATGCCGACCACCTGTGAGGCATGCTGTACCTCCAGACGTGAACTCAACTGACCGCCATGCTGGGCCAGTTCTTTTAGGAGTATCTCCTGATCGCCAACCAGGATCAGTTTCAGCTCGGGATACTTCTCCAGAGCGCGTAGCGATGCCGGTACGGTAATACCCGGCCCATGGTCACCGCTCATGGCATCGATGGCAATTACAGTTTGTGACATGCGTGATCCCTAAACGAAATACCGGCCCGAGACAGGACGCCACGGGCCGGTAAATGTACAACAGCGGTTTCAGGCAATAGCTTACTCGCCTTTGACGTTAACCACCTTGCGGCCACGATAGAAACCGTCGGCACTGACATGATGACGCAGGTGAGTTTCACCGGTTGTCGGTTCGGTGGACAACGTGGATGCTTTCAGGGCGTCGTGCGAACGACGCATGCCACGCTTGGAAGGAGACTTTTTGTTTTGCTGTACAGCCATGCTAACCTCGTCAGAGTTTTCCGTCAGTCTTCAAATCGGCAAGGACGGAAAAGGGATTTTTCTTCTCCGTCGCATCCGTATCATTGTTCATATCACCCGCCGTCTGGCCCAGGGATGTATTAACACTACACTCCTCAGGCGCATGCATTGCTACAATCGGCAAGGCGAGGAGCAGCTCATCCTCGATGATGTCCCGCAAAAAAAGCGGTTCACCCTCGACCAGCAGAGGTTCATAATGTGACGGCAAGGCCTCAGCCTCTGCCACACTACGCACCATTGCCAGCGCGAATTCACTATCGATGGGATAACGCAGCGTCTCCAGGCAACGCTGGCATTCGAGACTAACTTCAGCCTGAATACGCCCGCGCATGTAGCGGATGCCCTCGTTATCGGTGCCGAACTCCAGGGAGACCGCCACCTCACCATCACTGTCCAGAAGCGCTTCGCCAAGGCGAGACATATCGGCCAGGGCAAGTTGTCCCTGCAATAGACGGCGTGTTTCAGCCATCCGAATCGGGTCGATATGAACCGGCAAGCGTTCGTTAAACATAAGCGCTCAATAATACTCCCGACTGACAGGACTGTCAAAGGAAAAACACTAGTAAAATCGGGCTGTTCCGGGAGCTCTCCCCTTCTTTCGTGTAGCATGTCACAGTAGAGTAACTTGACAACCCGGGGTGGAGATCTGTAGTTACTGTCGGGGTGTCGACAAGCAGGGCTCTGTTATTGCCCGCACAAGGGTTGGAAACGATGATAAAAAAGATTCTCATTGCCAACCGCGGCGAGATAGCGGTACGCATTATACGTGCCTGCAACGAAATGGGGATCTGCTCCGTAGCGGTCTACTCAGAAGCCGATCGCTACGCTCTGCATGTAAAAAAAGCCGATGAGGCCTATTGTCTGGGTCCTGATACTGTCGCCGGCTACCTCAATGCCCATCGCCTGGTCAATCTGGCCATCGCCAGCGGCTGCGATGCCCTCCACCCGGGTTACGGCTTCCTTTCGGAAAATCCGGAACTAGCGGAAATCTGCGCACGCCGCGCCATACGTTTCATTGGCCCTTCCGCTGAGGTCATCCGTCGTATGGGTGACAAGACCGCTGCACGTCGGGCAATGGTCAACGCAGGAATTCCAGTCACACCTGGTAGCGACGGCAATCTCGACAGCCTGAATGAGGCGATGTCGGTAGCCGCCGACCTGGGTTATCCGGTGATGCTAAAGGCGACCTCAGGGGGGGGTGGCAGAGGCATACGCCGCTGTGAAAACGAACATGAACTCCGGCGCAACTACGATCGGGTGATCTCCGAGGCGAACAAGGCCTTCGGCAGCACAGAGATGTTCATGGAGAAAGCCATCGACCACCCGCGCCACATCGAGGTGCAGATTTTGGGTGACAGTCACGGCAACGTCATTCACCTGAACGAACGCGACTGTTCAATCCAGCGTCGCCACCAGAAGCTCATCGAGATCGCCCCCTCCCCCCAGCTCAGCCAGGCACAGCGTGACTATCTCGGCGAACTCGCAGTAAAGGCCGCCAAAGCAGTCGGCTATGTCAATGCAGGTACAGTGGAATTCCTGATGGACAAGGAGGAGCACTTCTATTTTATGGAGGTGAATACCCGGCTACAGGTGGAACACCCGATAAGTGAAGAGATCACCGGGGTGGATATCGTGCAGGAGCAGATCCGCATCGCCGCCGGCGAGCCATTGCGCCATCTGGAGCACAACCTGCTCCCAAGAGGTTACGCCATGGAATTTCGCATTAACGCCGAGGACCCGCAAAACGATTTTCTACCCAGCTTTGGTCGCATCACCCGCTACTATGCCCCAGGCGGACCGGGAGTGCGCACCGACGGGGCGATCTATACCGGTTACGAAATCCCACCCTACTACGACTCAATGTGCGCCAAGCTCATTGTCTGGGCTCCTACCTGGGAGGAGCTACTGGCCCGCGCCAACCGCGCTCTCAATGATATCGGGGTCTACGGCATCAAAACGACCATCCCGTATTTCCTGCAAATCCTTAAGGAAGAGGCTTTTCGCCAAGGCCGCTTCGACACCGGATATGTTGAAAATCACCCGAAGCTCACCCAATACAGCTTGCGTCGCCGGCCACATGAACTGGCGGCCGCCATTGGCGCAGCCATCGCCGCCTCCATGGGAATATAAGGAAGCCAGACACTATGTCCAAGGTCCACATTACCGAAACCGTCCTGCGCGATGCCCACCAGTCACTTATCGCCACACGCATGCGCACTGAAGACATGCTGCCAATCTGCGAGCAGTTGGATCAGGCAGGATTTTGGTCACTGGAGGTGTGGGGCGGTGCGACCTTTGACGCTTGCATCCGTTTTCTCAAAGAGGACCCGTGGGAGAGACTGCGCGCGTTACGCAAAGCTTTGCCCAACACTCGCCTTCAGATGCTCCTGCGAGGTCAGAATCTGGTGGGCTACCGGCACTATTCGGACGATGTAGTCCGGGCCTTCGTGGCCAGAGCCGCCGACAACGGGATCGATGTGTTTCGGGTGTTCGATGCCTTGAACGATACTCGCAACCTGCAAGTCTCCATCGAGGCGGTGAAGCATGCTGACAAGCACGCTCAGGGGGCGATCTGCTACACCATCAGCCCGGTACATGATATCGCCGGTTTTGTCGGCATGGCCAAGACCCTGCAACAGATGGGCTGCGACAGCATCGTAGTCAAAGATATGGCAGGGCTGCTCACCCCTTATGCAACCGCCGAGTTGTTCCAGGCGCTCACCGAGGCGCTCAGCGTTCCAGTTCACCTGCACAGCCATTCCACTTCAGGACTGGCCGCCATGTGCCAGCTAAAGGCCATCGAGAGTGGCTGTTACGGTGTCGATACGGCGATATCCGCCTTCTCCGGCGGCACCAGCCACCCGCCCACCGAGAGTCTGGTCGCCGCCCTATTGCATACCGAGTATGCCACCGGCCTCGATCTGGCTGCGCTTCAGTCGATCGGTTTCTACTTCAATGAGGTGCGCAAAAAATACCACCAGTTTGAAAGTACCTACACTGGAGTGGATACGCGGGTGCAGACCAATCAGGTCCCCGGCGGAATGATCTCCAACCTGGCCAACCAGTTGCGTGAACAGGGTGAACTAAAGCGCATGAACGAGGTGCTGGAAGAGATCCCACGGGTGCGCGAAGACCTGGGCTACCCGCCACTGGTCACCCCCACCTCCCAGATCGTCGGAACACAGGCAGTGCTGAACGTACTTACCGATAGCCGCTATCAGAACATCACCAACGAGGTGAAATTCTATCTGCAGGGGCGCTACGGTAAGACACCCGGCCCGGTTAACCCCAAAGTACAACAACAGGCCATTGGCAACGAAGAGGTGGTCAGCGTTCGTCCCGCCGACCTGTTAAAACCGGAGATGGAGCATCTTGGCAATGAGATCGGTGTATTAGCCCAGTCTAAGGAAGATATCCTGATCTACGCCATGTTCCCTGAGGTTGGCCGGGAATTTCTCAAGCAACGTGCTGCCGGTGAACTCAAACCCGAACCACTCGAACCGTTACAGACAGAGCAAAGTCCTACCCACGTAACCCCTACGGAATTCAACGTCACCCTCCACGGCGACACCTATAACATCAAGATCACTGGCAGCGGACACAGCAACCAGAACCGACGCCCATTCTATGTCACCGTAGACGGCGTACCTGAAGAGGTCGGTATCGAGTTACTGCATGAGATCGGTGAGGGTAATGGCCACAAGAGCCCCCCCTCCTCCAGTCAGCGCCCACGCGCAAGCAAACCGGGCCATGTGACCACGTCGATGCCCGCGACCGTTGTGGATGTCTTGGTCGAGGAAGGGGCCGAGGTGAACGCCGGTACCCCCCTTTTGATAACCGAGGCGATGAAGATGGAATCCGAGATCCAGGCGCCGATTGCCGGTATGATACGCGCGGTTCACGTCAGCAAGGGCGATCGGGTTAATCCGGACGAGGCCCTGATAGTGATCGAATAAAAATCAAATTCACTACATAGAAAAATACATCGCTAAGGAGACGAAGAAAGACAAAGGATTCATCTGTTTTCATGTCACTCCGATGCCGCAAAGTTAATCCGGTAATTCATCCTGAGCAGTTGAATAACCATGAAAACATGGATACCTCTCCTTCGCTCCCATTGCGTTGAAATTTCTGGTGGACATTTAACAAGAGGAAACAACATGCCACAACTGGTCCTGGCCTCCACCTCACCGTTTCGCAAGCAACTGCTCGAAAAGCTGAAACTGGAATTTACCACTGACTCGCCGGATATCGACGAAAGCCGTCTAGTGGGTGAAACGCCGGAAGCGCTGGTGGCCCGCCTGGCAGAACAGAAGGCGGTGGCGGTAGCCGAACGACACCCGAACAGCCTCATCATCGGGTCCGATCAGGTCGCAGTCAACGATGGAGAGATCCTGGGCAAACCCGGCAACCACGACAAAGCCGTTGCACAGCTACAGTCGACCTCCGGCCAACGGGTCACCTTCCTCACAGGGCTCTGCCTGTATAACAGCGCCACTGGCGACAGTCAGGTGGAGGTGGTGCCCTTTGGCGTGGTCTTTCGCGAATTGAGCGAAAGTCAAATTGAGAATTATCTCAACGCTGAACAGCCATACAACTGCGCAGGCAGTTTCAAGTCCGAGGCGATGGGCATTGCCCTGTTTGAACGGCTGGAGGGTGAGGATCCCAACACACTGATCGGCCTTCCACTGATACGTTTGGTGCGGATGCTTGAGGCAGAAGGCGTTAGGGTTATATAGTCAGTCGGTAGTCGGACCGGGGTTATCCCCGGTCACCCTGCCGCCTGCAACCTGTTAGGTTCAGAAGCATCCGGCTCGCCTTCTTCCCCCATAAAACGTAGTAAGTAGGTGCCATAGGCGAGATGTTCACATGTATCCAGTTTCCTGTCGATCCCCCATGAACTCAAAAGAAAGTCGCTAAGCAGACTGTCCTCATAGAGCCGCCACTCAGCAGCGCCCTTGTTTTCCTGATAGTCGATTGAGGGGATAAGGACGATGCGTTCTCCCTGATGACGATAACGATGCATGATAGTGGCCAATGGCAACATCCATACTGCATCCAACTTATTGATTACCGTCAACACATTAAGATGAGAGTAATCATCATCAGTCAACTTGGGACCGGCAAAGTTATAGATCTTCTTGACATCATATCCGCGGGTATCGAGGAACCAGCCGACAGCAACGCTAGTCACCCCACCCAGCGATCCTCCGGCGACCGTGAGAGAGTAACCCTTATGTACAAGTAACGGCTCCAGATCTTTCAGAAGTTCCAACGAAATATCACGATAACCCCGGTGGATAGTCGCTTTAAGCTCACTATCCCATTCGAACTCCGGCGTGAAGTTGTCTATCCAGTTACACTCATTCTCAGAGCCCCGTATCGCCACATGATAGTGCTTGTTTGGCTCATCGGTGAGTAAAGTGTAGCGAACATCCTTCGCCTCACCCACATGATAATCATCATAGCCGGGAAAGGTCTTTTCCAGGATCTCCTCGTTATCCATGGCAAAGATACGGATCGCCTGCCTTGCCGCAAACCCAAGACCAGTCAGCTGGGTTGAGTCGGGAACATAAGGTACGGATGCCATGGCATGGAGTTTATTCCTAAGCGCGACAGGAACAAACCTGAAGGGAAGAATAATAAAGCCTTTCAGGTAAAGCCGAGTGATTGAAAAAAACGAGAGAAAGAAAGAGAGCTTTGATTTATCCCACGTCGATTTCAGCACGAATTTATAATCCATGTCCAACCTCCTGCATGAGACTTTTGTTCATATTTTTCAAAGACATTCATTAACGAACTCCCCTGGCCGGAATACGACCGACCAAGGGGATTTCTCTTATAATGTTATTGCTTAACGTCGAGTTATATTGACGATTACCGGAGGGTATTAAAGCCAATCCCTATCTGCTCACTCAGCACATTCGCCATGGAGGCCCCCAGTCGATCGGCGAAGCGCTTGAAAAAATCGGGTTTGGGGGTGAAATCGACCACATTCCCGGCACCGATCACCTCACGTGCAACGTAATCAACATCTCCAATCTCATCAGCCAGGCCTAGCGTGATCCCCTCCCGACCGGTCCAGAACTTGCCGGAGAAGATTTCCGGATCATCCTTCAGCCGCTCACCGCGCCCTTCCTTCACCGCATCAATGAACTGCTGATGGATCTGACCCAACAGTTGCTTGATGTGGGTGACATCTTCCCTTTTGAGTGGCTCAAAGGGATCGAGCATGCCCTTGTTCTCACCGGCCGTAAGCAGACGACGCTCCACACCGAGCTTTTCCATGGTGCCGACAAAACCGAAGCCGTTCATCAAGACACCGATAGAACCGACGATACTGGCGGGATTGACGTAAATATTGTCTGCTGCCGAGGAGATGTAATAGGCGCCTGATGCACCGACATCGACAATCACCGCATGAACGGGGATATCGGGATGCAGACTGCGCAGGCGACGGATCTCACGGTAGACATAGTCGGACTGGACCGGACTACCGCCGGGGCTGTTGATGCGCAACACAACTCCCTTGGTATTCTTGTTTTCGAAGGCGTTGCGTAACCCCTTGACGATAATATCGGCATTGGCCTTGCTGGCATCGGAAATCATTCCGTTAACCTCTACCATGGCGGTATGCTCGCCACCCTTGAGCCGGGCATCCCCAAGGTCCGGTCCGCGGAACGCCAGAAACAGCAACAGAAAGAGGTACGAAAAGAGCACCAGTTTGAAGAAGATATTCCAGCGACGGGCGCGTTGCTGCTCCGCCAGTGAGGCGAAACTCAGGCGATTGAGCAGTTCGCGCTCCCACATCGAACCGCATTTGCCCTGTTCATCTTGTAGTTCGTTTTCCGGCATCATTGGCTCCATTGTCGTCTTATTGTTGGTTGGTGGCGCTCATTTTGAGATGGTATTGCTGCAACCAGCCATCCAGCTCATCAATGGCATCGAGGCAATGCAGTGGACGGTGCCGCAGCAACCTCTCCTTCTCATGCACGCCATAGCTGACAGCCAGTGAATGGGTACGGGCATTGGTCGCCATCTGCATGTCGTATTCTGTATCGCCAATCATAAGGGTTTCACCCGGCTCAGCCCCAAGTTCGTTCATCAGCTCCTCAAGCATCTGGGGGTGCGGCTTGGAGAAAGTCTCATCCGCGCATCGGGTGGCGTGGAAATAGTTGCCCAGCCCGGTCTCCTCTAGCACCCTGTCGAGACCTCGTCGCCCCTTGCCAGTAGCTACAGCGAGAAGATATCCGGCCTCCCCTAGACCACGCACTGTCTCCTCAGCGCCCGGAAAGAGTTCAGAGCGGGTCGGATTGGCTGTCAGGAAATGGTACCGATAGCGATCGGTCATTGATGTAACAAGTGTGTTATCACAGCCCGGATAGAGAGAACTGATCGCCTCATGCAGCCCCAACCCAATGATATTACTGATAGATGCAACATCTCGGGATTCCAGGCCCAAATCCTCGATTGCCGCCTGCATACAGGAAACGATTCGAGCCTCGGAGTCCATCAGGGTACCGTCCCAATCGAACACCAGGAGGTTTAGTCGTTGTGTCATGCCTTCGTTTCCAATCTTTTCAATAGGGTTTTCAAGGTTTCTTCCATTGGTGCCTCCACGTGAATGGTGGCGATATCCGGCAAGGTAAAGCGCAACTCAGCTGCGTGCAAAAAAAGCCGCTTCAGGCCACGTGAGGACATCTCTTGGTTGAATGCCGCATCACCGTACTTGTCATCGCCGGCGATTGGGTGGCCGCAGAACTGAGCATGCACGCGAACCTGATGGGTGCGTCCGGTTACCAGCTTGACTCGCATCAGGCTGCAATCCTTGTATATGGCGATTGGGGTAAAAATACTCAAGGAGGGTTTACCGTCCTCACTAACCCGCACTACCCTTTCACCTGATTTGAGCACATTCTTCCTCAACGGCGCCTCAACACGCCGCTTACCACCTTGCCAACGCCCCTGCACCAGGGCCAGATAATGCTTATCCATACCGCCCTCACGGAGGAGTTCATGAAATGCACGCAGAACGCTGCGTTTTTTGGCGATAACCAGACAGCCACTGGTATCTCTGTCCAGGCGGTGAGCGAGTTCAAGAAAACGGGCATCAGGTCGGAGGGCACGTAGCGCCTCAATGACGCCAAAGCTCACTCCACTACCTCCGTGGACGGCAAGGCCCGAGGGCTTGTTCAAGACCAGCAAACCTTTGTCTTCATAAAGGATATTCTGTTCGATCAGGCTCAAAATACGATTACCGGGAATCACCGGTTCACTGGTCTCACTGACCCGAATCGGTGGAATTCTCACCAGATCTCCGATTTTTAACCGATATTCGGGCTTGATACGGCCACGATTGACCCGAACCTCTCCCTTTCGAAGGATCCGGTAAATCCGGCTTTTAGGTACACCCTTGAGAGTTTTGAGCAGGAAGTTGTCGATGCGCTGACCGACCCCGTCCTCTCCTACCTCAATCTCACGGACGGAATTTGCTTGATTATGGCTCATGCGCCCATGATAGCAAGAGGGACCATTGAAGCACCATCCCAAGACTGATATAGTTGATAAGACTCAAAGAGGATCCGGTGCTTTCGGTAAGAGCAAGGCATACCCGCCGGACATACAATGAGCGATCTGAATTATGACGCCTGCCGATGTTCGACGGGCGGTTTTGGATAAACTGTGTATCAGGGAAAGGTCCTGTTACACCCAAACAACAGCGCTCCCGCCTCCATAACAGGAAAGGCTGGACCAGCTACGCAGAGTGAAACGTCTGCTGCCCTTGGCAGCGAATGATTTGTGATCCGCCCCATTGCGGATTATCGCTCTGGCGATCCCGCGTCCCGAGAGGATGGTGGTTGAGCGCCTGTGAGAGAGAAAATGAAAAGAATGTTATTTAACGCAACTCAACCTGAAGAGTTGCGTGTCGCGCTGGTTGACGGCCAGCGTCTTTACGACCTGGATATTGAAAGTTCCGCAAGGGAGCAGAAAAAATCCAATATTTACAAAGGTCGTATCACCCGTATTGAGCCCAGTCTCGAAGCGGCATTTGTCGATTACGGCGCCGATCGCCACGGCTTCCTCCCCCTAAAGGAAATTTCCCGCAGCTACTTCAGACCCAATGCCGAGATCTCCGGGCGCATCAGTATCCAGGAGGTCATGAAAGAGGGACAGGAGGTCGTGGTCCAGATTGACAAGGAAGAGCGAGGCAACAAAGGCGCCGCGCTAACCACCTTCATCAGTCTGGCCGGTCGCTATCTGGTCCTGATGCCGAACAACCCCCGCGCGGGCGGTGTCTCGCGTCGCATCGAGGGTGAAGACAGAAGTGAAATCCGCGATGCCATGAGCCAGCTCGAGATCCCGACTGATATGGGGGTCATCGTTCGCACTGCAGGTGTTGGTAAAAGTGCCGAAGAGCTGCAGTGGGACTTGAATTATCTGGTACAAGTATGGAGTGCCATTGAGGAAGCCGCGACCAAGCGCAAGGCACCTTTCCTGGTCTACCAGGAGAGCAATGTCGTTATTCGTGCTATCCGTGACTACCTGCGTACCGATATCAACGAAATCCTCATTGATGATGAAGAGGTTTACGGACAGGCGCGGGACTTTATGGAAAAGGTCATGCCGCAAAACCTGAACAAGCTCAAGCTTTATCAGGACCGCGTACCGCTATTTACCCGTTACCAGCTCGAAACCCAGATTGAGTCTGCATTCCAGCGCGAGGTCAGCCTGCCCTCTGGCGGCTCCGTTGTCATCGACCATACCGAGGCCCTGATCTCCATCGATATCAACTCCGCCAGAGCCACCAAAGGCAGCGATATCGAGGAGACAGCACTCAACACCAATCTGGAAGCATCCGATGAAATCGCACGCCAGCTGCGCCTGCGCGATCTCGGCGGCTTGGTGGTGATTGACTTCATCGACATGGGTCCCGCACGCAACCAGCGCGAGGTGGAGAACCGCCTTCGCGATGCTCTGAAAATGGACCGTGCCCGCGTACAGGTGGGCCGTATATCCCGCTTCGGCTTGCTGGAGATGTCTCGCCAGCGTCTACGCCCTTCACTGGGAGAGTCCAGCCAAATCGTATGCCCACGTTGTAACGGACAAGGCACCATTCGCGGTATCGAATCGCTCTCCCTGTCCATTCTTCGCATCATCGAAGAAGAGGCAATGAAAGAGAAGACCGGGCAGATCAAGGCCCAGTTGCCGGTAGAAGTGGCAACTTTCCTGCTGAATGAAAAACGTTCAGTAATCTCCGAAATCGAGGCACGTCAAAAACTCTCAATCCTCCTCATCCCAAATGCCCATCTGCAGACACCTCAATATGAGGTCCATCGCATCCGCAGTGATGAGCTCCCGGAACAAGAGAAACCCAGTTACGAACAGGCAACCCATGCGGAAGAGGTTGCAGAGACCATTAGTCAAAAGCCCGCCACCAAGCGTGAAGAACCGGCAGTAAGGATGGTCAGCCAGACTACCGCCCCACCGGTCGCTGCCGTTGAACCATCGAAGCCTGTTGCCCAGGCCGGTTTCCTGCGTCGCCTGTTCGGTGCCCTCTTCTCTACGGAAGGTGAGGTAAAAGAGGAGAAAAAAGCTGCCGGGAGACCCCGTGGCCGTCACACTCCTGCTCAGGAGCGCCGTACACGCAACGCTCAGCCCCAGGAACGTGGAGGCTCACGTCGCCGCAGCCGCGACCGCCAACCAACCAAACCTCAGCAGCAAGAACAAGCCGCCAAGGCTGAGGCCACAAAAGCACCGCAAGCCAAATCGGCAGCTGAGAAGGATGGCCGTCCAGCCGCTACTGATACCGGTGAGCGTGGAACCCGCCGTGGCAAACGAGGCGGACGTCGCCGTGGCGGACGCCGTAGCGGCAGTGTCGCAGAAGCCGGCAGCACAGTTGAGTCGACCATGACGGAAACTGCAGCCTCTGGCACCAGTGAGGCGCCGGTTGAAAAAGAGAGCCGCCGGGACGATTCACACAACCGTCGTCGGCAGCGTTCACGGAATGTAGTAGAGAGTCCTGCCCGCATAGCCGCGCGCGAAGGTGGAGAGAGCGGTATCGGACGAGCGGCTGCGACCCGAAAACCTGAGACAGCGACTCAACCTGATGAATACGGAAAAAAAGCCGCTAAATCCACCGCCCTGTTAGCAGCAGCCGAAGCGACTTCGGAGCCCATGCAGCCATCATCACAACCTGAAATAGAGACCACGCCAAAGTCGGTAGAGAAAAAATCTCAGCCAGCGCCTGAGTCTGTACAGGAGATGGCAGAAGGCGTATCTCCACCGATAACGGAGTCAGCACCTGAGCCGGTCGAGAGCGAGTCTCAACCGGCAACTGAGTCTGTGACGGAGCCAGAGACTGCCCCCCAACCAGTGATGGAATCAGCATCGGAGATGAACAAGGCCGAACCTCAACCTGCAGTCGAGTCTACAGAGACCGCCACCCAACCTGTGATAAAGTCTGCACCTGAGGTGGTCGAGACAGATTCTCAAGCTGAATCTGTGCCTGGGCTGGTAGAGAGCGAATCTCAACCTGCTTCTGAGCCTGAAGAGACCGCACTCCAGCCTGTTAAGGAACCGGCACCTGAGCCAGTCGAGACAGATTCTCAAGCTGAATCTGCGCCTGGGCTGGTAGAGAGTGAATCTCAACCTGGTTCTGAGCCTGAAGAGACCGCACTCCAGCCTGTTAAGGAATCGGCACCTGAGCCAGTCGACACAGATTATCAAGCTGAATCTGCGCCTGGGCTGGTAGAGAGCGAATCTCAACCTGCTGCAGAGTCCGCATTAAAAAGCGCAAGCGCACCCCAGCCGGTGATGGAATCTGCATCTGAGCCAGTCGAGACAGATTCTCAAACTGAAGCTGCTGTTGTGCCTGCCGAGACTGAATCTCAAACGATAGCTGAGACTGCGTCTGAGGTGAAAGAAGCCGCACCGCAACCGACAGCCGAGTCTAAATCTGGACAGGAAGAGACAAAGCAACCGTCGGAGATGGAGCCAACACAAGAGCCGGCCGGAGAAGAGCAACAAGCCCTTGGCGGATCTTCAGCCGAACAAGCCGATACCAAAGTGAAACCTAAACTGCAGCAGGTTGAGACACGTAAGCCTTCTGACAGTCACAGTGATCCCGCCACCTCTTCAGATACCAAGGAAAACGACTCCGGCTCCTGATCGGGAGCTATCACGGGAGGCGGTACTCATTGTACCGCCTGTCCCATAATTCTCATCCCCCTGCTTCTCCTGGATGTCACTATACTTTAGTGACCTTGCCCTGGAAGCAAGGGGATGAGAATTATGTTATTTTGCAGGCATAATTCGTCACAAAAAACGCTCAATAATCAAGACAAACCAGAGGGAAATGGCTATGTTTCACAAGAGTCGCTTTACAAACCTCCTACTGATCGCCACGCTCTGTTATAGCACCGGCCTGACAGCCGAAGAATACACTCTGCTCATCTTTCCGGTACTGCCGCAAGAACAAATCCAGAAGACCTATCAACCTCTCGTCAAATATCTTTCCGCTGAAACCGGGCATCATTTCACCATCCACACCACCACAAACTTTCTCGGTCACTGGGAAACTATCAAAAAAGGAAAATACGACCTGATGCTTGATGGCCCGCATTTCACGGGTTTTCGCCTGAAAAAACTCAACTACAAGGTCTTGGCGAGGTTTCCTGACTCTGTTAGTTACACCCTGGTTGCTGGTGAAAACCAGATGGTCCTGGAAGCCGAAGAACTCATCGGCAAGATCATTGCCACCACTCCCTCACCGGCACTTGGCGCATTACGCCTTTATGAACTCTATCCAAACCCTCTGCGCCAACCTCAGATCATGGAAGCCAATGATTCGACCACAGCGGTCGATTATGTTCTTCGAGGTAAGGCAGATGCCGCTATTATTCCGGCATCAATGGTCAATAATTACCCGCAACTAAGCACAGTACTCAATACCGAACAGGTCCCTGCTCCAGCCCTATCTGCATCTCCCGAAATGGCAGCGGAAGTCCAACAGCAGATCACTAAAGCGCTCCTGGAGGCTGATCAAAGCACCGAGGGGAAAAAAGCCTTGGAAGCAATCAAGATTGCACGTTTCGAGGCATCGGATGGCAAAGAATACCTACCTTATACGATGCTGCTGAAAGGAGTGTGGGGATACTAAGCGGTTCGGCGTAATCAGCGGCGACCTTGTGTAAACTACAAGTGTTTTCGGCGGATATCCTCCATTAGGCCAGCTGCAGCCGCCTCGACCATTTCGTACACCCTGTCGAATCCATCAGGGCCACCGTAGTAAGGATCCGGTACCTCCTCTTCACTGCGTTGCGGTGCAAACCCCATAAACAGGTTAATCTTGTGATGATGCTCAGTCGGAGAACTGTTGATCAGATTACGATAATTATCCCGATCCATCACCAAAATGTAATCGAACTTCTCGAAATCGGGATGATCCACGCGGCGTGCACGCTGATGACTGAGGTCAATTCCATGGCACATTGCCGTTTGCTGTGATCGCGGATCAGGCGCTTCACCCACATGATAGGCATGGGTACCCGCGGAATCCACCGCGATCCTCTCCGAGAGCCCCTCCTTTTTGACCCGATCCTCAAACAGACCGTGGGCTAACGGTGAACGACAGATATTGCCCATGCAAACGAATAAAACGTTTATCTTTCTCTCATCCATAACAATTCCCGAAAAACAGTAAAAGGTGAATCCTTGTATTTTGCCACACCGGCCTACACTACTAGAAGCCATCTTTAAATCAGGGATCGTGTGGTGAAACAAGGTCAAAGCCTTCGAGGAGAGCGTTTACATTGAGTAAATAAGCACCCTGAGAAAGCTTTTTTAGATAACAGCCTGGGGAAACAACTTTGCCTGACTACTCTGTACAGCAATTGCGTAAACTTATTGGCATAGAGGTCATACACCAGGGCTTATGCTGCCGGATCATTGAGATTCTTGAACATGAACCGGCTCTGGTGCTGCAGTCCACAGGTCCACGTGAAGGGATCCAGGACAACCAATTCGGCGACCCACACCGACGTGTCGCCGAGGTCTACACCATTCCCCTGTACGATGAACTACACCCCGGTGAAAACCACCCCGATTTTCTTGCCCTCGACATGAATAACTGCCCAGACTCCTAAGCACTGGATAGCCAGCCTGTATGACGCCCGTTTGTCGTCAAAGGTACAAGCGATCGGGATGGTGATTTAGGCCTGAAG
>JBFEYJ010000010.1:0-33992 GCA_041562215.1 Thiohalomonadaceae bacterium
GAGGAGTAAGCTCTTAGTGCTTGGGCTGATTGGGTTAGGGATGAAGTAATGACGGATATGCATGTGACTTACGATGTTCGTTGTACAACCCAGTTGCTTCCTGATCGACAGGTTAATCGGGTTAAAGAGCGACTCCGTAGCAGCTTTCAACTTGATGATAAGGAAATAAAAGATTTTTTTGATGGTGTGGTCCGCTTTGAACGTTATGAGGTTGATGCATTTACTGCCGAACACTACCGAAAACTCTTCCATGCCATAGGTCTGGTGGCTGAGATCGCCGAGTCGTTAAGTGTTAAGGAGAGTGCTAAGGAGGCTGAACACGCCGCCGAAGTTTCATCGATACCTTCCTTGTGCCCTAAATGTTTTACCAAGAAAGAGATCGAAGGGCAGGACCAGTGTCATCATTGTGGTATCTACTTTAAAAAATATGAAGCAAGGCAGCTTACAAATAGTGAGGAGGTGGATAAGCCCGTCTCAGAGTTAGATGAAGATGACATTCGGGAAATGAAATTTGCCGCAAAATTTTTTGGGCTGTCGGCTATTGTCTTTGCCGTCGCATTTGTTGTTGATGACTATCTTTCTGATGTGCTGCTTATCGGCCGAGCTGTTGGTATTGATATTGGCTATCTCCCCTATATTGTTGCTACGGGCCTTTTATCGATAGGTTCTGTGATACTCATGCGCCTGAGGGGCTATCATGGTGCAATGGGTTTGCTTGCGCTTACCGGTGCACCTGGCTTAGGTCTCCTCTTGTTGCTGCCGAACAAAAGAAGTGACACTGAACGCAGGCTCCTTGACACCAATAATCTTCTTGGCGTAGTACTTATCATCGCCGGTCTTCTCTGGTTTTCCGATAAAGCAGGGGGGCAAAATGAGATGATTGAAGTGCTGGCGTTGGCGGAGCCTGTCCATGCCGGGCGCAATGAGTACCCGGCGAGTGAGATTGATGACTTGCCTTCGATACTGGAAAGTGAATTCAATGAAGTCGTCGATCTACTCAATCGCGGCTTTGCCGTGATGAATAAGGGAGCGCTTCGCCCCGATGATATGGAGGTTCTAGGGGAGATGATGTTCTATGAGGCATCGCGTTTCCTGGTGTGGCTTCAATATCAACGTTACCTCAACATCAGGGAGTTCGATGAGGTACCTGAAGTGATTGATAAAGAAGCATTTAATCACTTTGCACTTATGCTCAAAAATCAGATCAAGGATGGTGTTATCTCGGTGAATCGTGGTCGCCTTACAGAGGTGTATTTGCGCTGGTTCGCTTTCTCCGTTAACGAAGATCTGGCAGCAAGGCGATCCCTACTCAGTTCACCGTTGATTGAGCTTTGGCAAAAGATTTCCAAGTTACGCAATCTGAGTGGTGTGCATGACGGTGAACGGAATCGTGCGATAGAAGAGGCGATAGCACAGCTTGATGAAAATGAGGTGCCGGGAGCTCGTTTGCAGTCTTCAGAGGATAGGATCACTCTGCATTTCTTGCCGGGTACGCCCTTTTATAATGAGCCTCCACTGACACTGGCGTACTCTGCCAGGCCCTATTATCGCTATAAGAAGAAAGAATACTATCATGAACTGATTCAAATCAATCCTGAGTTTCCTAATAAAAATCTGATCAATAATTTTGATGTATATTATGGTGTGATGCTGGAGTAGCGCCGTAATTAAGGTAATCCTGATTGTATTGCAGCTTCGTGGTTATCAGGCGATAGGAATGACTCTCTGGGTTGAAATTTTTGCTCTTGTGCTAAATTCTCCGGCCAATGGGCAAGTACTCAATGACTAGAGTTGCTATGGCCAGCTTGGGGCGTATTGAGAGGGCACTACGTCCTGTGTCGTTTTTGACAGAAGGAAGCTCGTCGTTGGACAGGCATTCAAATTGATGGCATAGACTCTTTCGTCGTTGCTACTAGAGCATCATTGGCAATGAGACCGGCTGTGGAGTTTGATGTGTGCAGATGCCATTGACACATGATCTTGGCATTGTGGAATGCCATTGTGTTGAAAGCCGCATAGCGCTTTGAGCCTTACTGTTCGTGCCATCCCAATCGGCGATATCAAAATCAACCTCTGGTTACAAGTCCAAATTGACGCTAATTTTCTGTTTTATGCACATCAATTAGCACAGGTTTCAGTCATGTCAACAGGGTACTGAAATACTTTTGTAAAATCGTATAAAATATTTTAACCTATTGATTTTATTCTATTTAATTTGTCTGGTTATTTCCTCGTCAATTTAACAAGAACCCAGTTACCATGCGGGTTTGAGGGGTTTGATCCCAATTCATCCACAAAGTTATCCACAGGTTCTGTGGATAAAAATTGGGCCACTTGAGGATGTTCGTTACTTAAGCTAAGGGTTGGCGTTCACACTGACTCATTCAATGATTAATGTGATAATCAGGCTTGCGAATCCGTATCACACCTTATTTTCTGAACAAGAAGGACGTGAGTGATAACAATAACTTACCGTAGGTACTTGCTTCCACATGCGTTTCGTATCTCCATCGCCGCATGGAAACTCTCTATGCCGCCAAGATGCTCTAGAAGACACTCATTGTATTTGCGGACTTTTTCGGTGGGTGAGAAGATACCGCCGTAATTTTCGTAACAGGCATTACGGATCAGGTCCGTCGCTGCATCGAGTTTTGCCTCCTTTAGGTACTTGAGAATGCAGTCGCTGTATTCATCCTGGCCTGCATAGACCACGGATGCTTCCATCAGGGAGAAGAAAAGAATGAGAAGGACAATGTGAGTCCTCATGTCATGCCTCCAGAACAGTCATTTCTGTAGTTTAGATCTAAAATCCAGGTTTGGATTTAAGACATGGAGTTTGCATGGCCGCTGTAAAGTGTTTCATCGTCTGAAAAGGTTCTTGCACTGTAAAGGCTCTTTAACACTAATACAGAAACGGTGCTCATGTTCCTCTACCTAGATGTGATATCGAAACCCAACATCCTGCTCTTGATGTGATGTCGCAGTATAAATAGCTGCTGCCTCCGTGGACTAAACTCTTTGGCCGGATCTTATCGCTCTGGGGTGGTGGAGCCGCTGAGATTTCTCTTCTTACTGTGTACTTGTATTTCGCTTTATGGGGGCTTGGGAAAAGTATTGCTTAATTTGAATTTTCTAATATATTAATCTCAAGTCTCGTTTTGTGAAACAGGTGAAATTATGATGTGGATGCACTCGTAATACCCATGCAAACATGGGGGGGTTAGAGGTGAAGAAAAGCATCTATATGTTTACTCTAACGATGTTGTTGTGCACGGTAGGGACTGTACAAGCCGCATCAACTTAGAACTCGCCCGCCTCTTCCGGAACACAAGTTAACCCTTACAAGGGCTCAGTAAACCCTTTTATCAGCATAAAAGCAGAAACCGATGAACTTTATGCTTTGGTAGAAAGCCTTGAGGAGCGGGTTACAATTGCTGAGCAGGGCATCACTGAGCTTCAGGCTAAAGTCAGGGACCTTCGCAACAAATTCTCTTCAATGATGGTGATATCGCGTCGTTGGTATCGGAACTCATCGCCACCAACAAGATGATCAACAAACTGCAAAAAAATCTCAGTCAACTCACGGCAGTGGTTGCCCTGAAGCAGAACATCACCAAGAGCAAATTCCCGGATAATCAATATATCTCAGAAATCAAAACGGATGGCAGTCTTGTTTGCGAGCTTGATGCCGGTGCCATGGCATTCGCAGGTTCACCGTCTACAAGGGTGAATACCTTCAGGAGTGCTTTTGCTTGCCCTGGCAGACATGCTCGTGTCCAACTCGTCCGCACGGCACGATCAGTGCTACATGCCCTGCCAGCTCGACGGCAATCGGTGGCGGCCTGCTGATATTTCTGTTGATGTCGGTTTCAGTGGGTTGCGAGGGAGCTCCTCGGAAGTTGATGCCTGGTTATACCCACTTTTCCTTTTCAGTGGTGGCTATGTTGCGGCGCATGCCACTTGTATAGCCCTGTATTAGTCATTCCACACAGGTAGACGGCCGCAGTTTGCGGCCGTCAACGGTCTTGGGTTTTCTACCCGGTGACGAAACGCCAAAAGATCATGCTCTCATGTGGATTGAGTCCGGTCTTTTTTGGTTCATCTTTCCCTGCAGCGGGTTAATCGGCTTGACCGACCCCCGCATCTCCATTCTCCGGCACACGAGTCGGCAATTGACTCACGTTCCCAAGAGAGATCAGGTGTGCATAGATCCAGCCGAGCCAGCCGTTACGGTGCAGTTCTCCCAAGGTGACATCGTCGAGCTTTGAGAACTTTTCTTCATCGACAATCCGAAAATTATTGAGGAAAAAATTCCGCTCATGACTGTCGGTAATACGGAACGTGCGCGTGGTCAGGAGGTTGAGTTCAACGAGACGCTTCATGAAGGATTTGGTGCGTTCCATATCAGCATAGTAGCTGTTGAGGAAAGTCACCATGCGCGTAAGATAAGGGGTATCCTTACCATCTTCGTCAAACAAGGCGTCGCCCTCGCTTTCACCGAATCCACCGTAGTTTTCGTCGATGCATAGGGTGAACTCCGCTGCTGCCTCATCGCCGCGAGCTAGAATGAAAGGATAGCGTCGTACGAAAGCAGGTACATAGGCCCCAGCCTCCCAGGAACCATCCTCCTTGATAAACAGGTTTTTCCCTGCCTGCAATCCCAACAATGCAATCGGGCCGGCTTCCTCATCGCTACCACTAAACAGAATAGGGTAGTCCCTGGCGGCCTGGTAGAACTCCGTGGCGGCGAGAGGGACGTAATGTGAGCTGTCTGCAAAACGAGCTTTCTCATCCGCTGTGCGAATGCGCAGTTTGCGATGCTGGCCGCGGTTTAGTGGTACGATTTTCTCGTAAAAAGCGTTGGTAGCCATAATCTATTATTCCCTTTGGTTTGTTTTTATCTGTTCACGAAATATCTGCAGCGGTAAAGTCACATCCTTTGGCCACGCGAAGCAAGGTACTTGCCATTGACTAATAGTAATCAATGGCTTAGCAATTAAGAAATCCCGTGCGATTATTATAGAGATTTCTATTGGTTATTAACACTCTAGCTTAAAGGGACTCGTACTTTGTACATCGGCAAGGTTCCCATTTGTAGCTCGACAATTTCCCAGACTGGATGGATAGTCCGGACGAGGCCGGATTCTCGCGGTAGTCATTTTAACCTCAAGGTACAGGTGAGCTGTGGTGTGCCTGCCCTTGAGCCTGGATATTATATGAGGTCCTGAACTCTGAGCGGACTCTAAGCCGAGCGATACGGTGTTCGGAAGAAGGGGAGTACCTTTCTCATAGACTGAGTCTTGTTAGAGTAGAGGAGCAGAGGTAACTTTTTGGCGGATGGTGAAAAAATCTGTAGCAACTTGGGGGGGATTTGACGACGTTGTCGAGTTTTTTCAGGTCCCGGATATAAAAAAGGGCGTAGGCATCACCTAATGTGTTCTTGTTGTCAGCAGTATTGAAGTCAGTGTACAAAAGGGGGAATATGAGTACAAAGTATCTTAGCACTGCGCTCCATTGTTTTTCTGCTAATGAGGGTAACTGACAGGAATATGGCAACTCTCCGATCACAACGCTTGCTGTTCGACATTCCCAAATCTGTTGCCTATTTCAATTGTGCCTATAACTCCCCTCAACTGAACGAATCTCGAGAGCGCCTTCATTTGGGGGTGAGCAGCAAGAGCCGTCCATGGGAACGCGGGGCTGACGATTTTTTCCATAATGCTGATATTATCCGTGAGTTAGCCGCTGATTTGTTTGGCGGTGATGCTGACGGTTATGCCATTGTGCCGGCGGCCAGTTACGGACTGAGTACCGCGGCAAGAGCGATTGAACCTCAACTTGTGCCAGGAAACCACATACTGGTCCTGGATGAGGAATTTCCAAGTAACTACCTGCCATGGAAGCGGGCGGCACAGGAGACCGGGGCGGATATCGTGACCGTACCGAAGCCCAATGATGGGGACTGGACAGGGGCGATTGTGGAACGCATCGACAGGCATGTTCGTGTTGTGGCGGTCTCTAGCTGCCATTGGACCGATGGTGCCAGGATCGACCTGGAAGCCGTTGGACGTGCCTGCCGTGATGTGGATGCCATGTTGGTTGTGGATGCCACCCAGTCACTCGGTGCCATGCCGTTTCATGTTGAGACCGTGCAACCTGATTTTCTCGTGGCGGCCGGCTATAAGTGGCTACTCTGTCCTTATGGCTTCAGCCTACTGTACGTGTCGCCACGTTGGCGTGACGCCCGACCGCTGGAGGAGACCTGGTTGGCTCGGGAGAATGCTGCGGACTTCACGGCACTGGTCAACTACTCCGGTTTCTATATGACCGGTGCTAGACGTTTCGATGTCGGGGAGAAGTGCACCCCCACAATACTGCCCGGTGCGATCGCCGCCCTGGAACAGATTCGGGAGTGGGGAATCGGCAACATCGCGGAGGCCCTCGCCGTTGTCAATGGACGTATTGCCGGCTACCTGGAACAAGTCGGGTTTTCTCTTCCTGAGGCAGGATATCGGTGTCCTCACATGTTCGGTGTCCAATTGCCGGAGGGCAATGAGGGTAATCTGGTGCAGGAATTAAAACTTAAGGATGTTTATATCAGCCAAAGAGGAAATGCACTACGTCTCGCTCCCCATCTGCACATTAATGACCTTGATGTTGACAGGCTGCTGACGTCGATTTCGGATGTGTTGGCACTCAATGATATAACCTGAATTCAAGCCAGAAGAGAATATGATGATGTTCAAGTTTTGCATTCTGCACCCATGACATAAAAACCTTAAATTCGTTCTCATTAGGACGGCCAACATCACTCAATTGGTCCTGCTTCAGCACAGAGAAAGATCAACCTAGAGAATCGCAGGCTTCGATGCAAATAGAGGCTCACGTGCGAACGAGAAAGGTAATTCCTTGACCTGACTCTGATGTAATTGGAGGAGGGATGGGCAGGATGCTTTTCCGGTGGATGATTGTTTCGACAAAATCAACACCAAACTGAAGCGAGGTTATGTCGGGTAAGGAGATACTGCGTTTTTTGTGAGGGTTATTTAAGCGGAAACCCTTTTGCCACATTATGGGGGGCGGGGCATTTGTCGGATCCCATAAGTCACGTTCACTGGTGTGATTTTTGATAATTTACTGAAAATCCGTGTCAATTTTTGGAGGTGATCAGCCTGTGGCCCCATCAATTCGCTATTGTTTGGCTTGACCTGAACTTTGTAGACCTACAGAATGAAGGTAATTTACAGATGGTTTGGATGCACTTACACCATGGGCTATCGTTGTTGGATCATCTTATGGAATTACTTCACAACGGATAAAAACGTAGAGGGTAACTAAACAGTTAAGGATAGCATTGTCGATTACGCCTCTACTTCTCGCTTTCCTGACGGTTTTCCGAAAAGGCAATAGCCCCTTTACGAGCTGTTCCTGCCTGATAACAAGAACAGTTGCATTAATGATTTGAATACAACGGCTTCTTCGGCACGGGAGCTGCACATTGAGAAATAGGTGAACTTCATAATGATGGTATGTTACTGAGAGTTTTGCTCATTGCGCCATTGTTTGATGTTACGGAAAGTCTGTTCGAAGATTTTTTTACCGATGGGTTCCTGAAAATAAACCTGAGGAAATTGCGTTCCACACATGATGCTGACAGGTGGCCGGTGTGCTGGCCCGTCATCGATAGTGAAACTGTTACTAGTATGTGACCGAGTACTGATTACCAGACTAAAATATCGAATTACCTTACTGCAGATAAACCTGCCAACAATGTATCATTAGGATTAAATCCTAATTTAAACCTTAAATCTAATGCACTATGGAGATAAAAAAATGCCACAGGAGAGTGTCAACGATGAACAACTCAATAGCTTCATTAAATCAGCAAAGCCGGCTGACGGACCTGATGGAAAGTCCGGTGAGATTAAGGATGACTTGTTAGGTAGCAAAAGCCGTTTTCAGTTCACCTGCCAGAGTTGTGGAAAGACGACGGTAACCACTGAAAAAAGCTATGCCAACGAGGAAGGTCGGCTGATGAGAAATGCGCGCTATAGTGCCTCCTATGAGATAGGACGACAGTTGCGCCATTACCTCTACAAGATCCCGTATATTGGAACGGTTCTGGCAAGGTCCGTCCCTTACCCGTCATTTGATAACTCAAGCGCTGAGAATAAAGGCCGGAGTATGGCCTTTGAGGAGGTGAAGGAGCACTTTCACAAGTGTAATGACTGTGGTCAATACGTCTGTACTAAATGTTACAGAAATGGAAAGTGCATCCAGTGCAGCGATAGTTAAGTCTAAATCGGTCAGGCTAGATCCTCGGTCCAGCCGGGGGCTTAGCCGGGCTCGGCTTCAATCCGGGTCTATCGCACTGAGTAGACGTCTCTGGCGCTCTTGCTCTTCGGCGGTAGCTGCCTCGATGACCTGCAATACCAACTCTACATCTGCCTCTTGCGTGGTTTCTTCGAACTCGCCGGTCAACTTGACATCGGGGTGTAGTTCGCCGTTTTTGTACAATCCCCAAATTTCCTTGGCGTATTTGCTGTCGAGTAATTCGGGAGCGTACTGGGCGTAGTAGGTGGTGATGCGATTGACGTCGCGTTCGAGCATCCACTCGGCGTGGTTGTTCTGTGCCGCATCCACAGCCTGGGGCAAATCGATGACCACCGGGCCGTTCTCGTCGACGAGTACGTTGAACTCCGAGAGATCACCATGGACTAGTCCACTGCAGAGCATGCGCATTACGTATTGCATCATGACAGCATGGTCTTCCCGTGCTTGAGCGGCGCTCATGGATACATCGTTCAGACGCGGAGCCACGTCGCCCTCGTCATCAGTGATCAACTCCATCAGCAGCACTCCCTCGAAGCAGCCGTATGGCCGGGGAACGCGCACGCCGGCATCGGCCAGGCGGTAGAGTGCGTCCACTTCTGCATTCTGCCAGGCCTCTTCCTGCTCGTTGCGGCCGAAACGTGACCCTTTCTCCATAGCGCGTGCGCGGCGGCTATTCCGGACCTTGCGACCTTCCTGATATTGCACGGCCTGTTTGAAGCTTCGCTTGTCAGCTTCCTTGTAGACTTTCGCGCAACGGATATCGGATCCGCAGCGCACTATATACACTGCGGCCTCTTTGCCGCTCATCAGCGGGCGGAGCACTTCGTCCACCAGGCCGTCATCGATAAGGGGTTGGATTCGTTTGGGAGTTTTCATGGCAATAACGTGGAAGTTCCTGTTCGAGTGCTAAAGACCAGTATCATGATAGGTGATATAGCGCGATTTACTCAAGATAATATCTGGAAGTAGGTATAAACCGGTCAAAAAAGGCCCAGACTTTCAATAGCGCCGCTCCCGGTGACCTGCGATTGACCGGACAAAGACCCACTTTCTTGATAGCCGTTCTTTTAAACGTCCTTTCTTTCTTCCGGCCATCGCTTGAACCAACTGTGACAGTGCTCACGATCAAGCGTTGCATAATGCGGCAACATCTCTCGTTGTTCCCGGATAATAATCAATAAGGAGGGGATATGATTAATTTAGTCCTGACAGTGAGCTTCTTTATTGTAATGGGCGTTGCCTGGCGGTTTGTGCAACCCAATGGGATCACTGCGGATTCATTGCAAAAGTCTATTGTCACACTTGTGCTTTGGGTTCTGCTTCCGCTTGTCGTTTTTTTCTCTTTGCACGATCTTCCCTTAAATGCGGCGGCGCTCCGTATCCTGCTTTATGTGCTTGCGACCACGCTGATTGCACTGGTCGTCGCCTGGTTCTGGTTACGCAAGACCAAGCTCTCAGCGAAGACCAAAGGGGCATACCTTATCGCGGCGGTATTCGGCAATGTCCTTTTCCTCGGTCTGCCGCTAAACAATACGATATTCGCCGGATGGACCATGCGCATTGCGATTGAATATATGCTCATCGCAAATGTGATCCTGCTTTTTACCGCTGGCGCGGTGTTGGCCAGAAATGTCGCCGAGAGCGGCAAACCAACCTTGGGCAAGTCCGCATCTGCCGTGTTCCAGGAATATCGGGTGTGGCTAAAGGAGCCTGTTATCTGGGCTGCGTTAGTTGGTTTGCTTGTTAATCTCGCCGGTGTCGGTATACCCGCATGGGCCGAGCAAGTGGAAGCGATGGTCAATGGCGTGTTGATCCCACTCCTGCTGCTTTCGGTAGGATTGGCGCTGAACTGGACAAAGAGCTGGAACAATCAGCTTGTCGGGGTGATTCCTGTTGTGGTGATACAGCTGATTCTCGTCCCATTCGTCATGTGGGGGATGGTCTCATTGTTCGGTGATGCCGGTTTACAGACGACCAAGGCCTTGCTGCTGGATAGTATGCTGCCGGCGACACTCTTTGGTTTCATCATGTGTGGCCGCTATAAGCTCGATGCCGCGGCTTATGCCCTGGCCTTTTCCGCCACCAGTTTGCTTGCGTTGGTCACTGTGCCGATTTGGTACAATGTCCTTTATTGAGTACGATGAAGTCGTTTGCTGATTAGGCTGGACCCGGGCTTGGCTGTGATACGTCCCAGTACGCTCAACGGTCGCAACCTCGTGGGTATTATATGCCACATCGCTGATGTGCATTTGCTTGGCGCATGTATGATTGCACCTCAACCCCTTGTCTTTTGCTAAGCGAGAACAAAAATTAATAGGATCATAATCGAATTTAAGACAGAATATCCGGAGTCAGAGTGAATAGAATCAGAAAATGTATTGACTTTTGAAGAAGTTGTTAATACGAGCTTAATATCCGGGCAATTCCACAATTACGGTAGGCAAGCAGTTCTTATGTCAGAAAACGTCCAAAAAACACGCGTTATGATCGTAGATGATTCCCGTACTGTACGGGCAGCACTCAACATGATACTCCGCACGAATTATGACGTCATCCAGGCCGAAGATGGTGAAGACAGCTGGGAAAAGCTCACCACAACCCCGGATATCAGCATGATCATCACCGATATCATGATGCCAAAACTGGACGGATATGGCCTGATTTGCCGCATCAGGGCCTCAAGCAATGCGGTCATCAGGGATCTTCCCATTGTGGTTATCACCAGCGCCGAGGACGATATCACCCGTGAAAGGGCCCATGCCTGCGGAGCTAATGACTTCATCGTCAAGCCTGTGGAGTCTTCTGATCTGCTTGAACGTGTGAATTTCCATACGGAATCAAAACTCGGCAAAGTTGCGACTCCCCCCAAGAAAATTCAGCAATTTGAAGAGGTGGTGGACGTTGTTATTGAGAGTCCTGACATCAATTCGGCTCTGGAGATCATCCGCGGCGCTAAAGTAGGCTCCATTGACCCTTACGCCATGGATCTTTGTAGGGAGGTCATGCCGTTACTTGAATACTGCGATAGCAAATTCGGACTCGGCATGTCTGATGAGATTAAGAGGATCAAAAGTAAGTTGACGGTCTTCTAAGAGTTCCAGATATCGAACGGTTCAAAGGCGCAATGCCACAGGGTCTGATGATATGGCGTCGGGTGGCTTGATTCGGCCTTGGAGGGGGAGTGCCCAGACCTCCCCCTCACAAATCTGATTTTTTGCCGGGTGGAGCAACCAGCCCTAACGGGTTAACGCCGCTCCCACACAACCTCAATTTCCTGAGATAGACCCAGTTACGCACGCCGGTGGCTGGTGCGTGACTGGCTAAGACGTATGGCTGGTCTTATTAGCACCGACTTCCCCTATTGAAGTTAAGTGTGCTTTTATGGGCGGGTTTCGCCCCCCGTGCTCTAATGTTTCAGGTGGAACGGCTTGCCTGTGTCGTCGATTGTGGTCACTCTTTATCTCACTCCGCTATTTGCTCTATCGCTTGGTGTTTGCCTGCTGCGGACCTGAATGGCTGTCTTGGGGACTTTACCGATCTCGGATAAGATGGCTCTGCCTGTTTTATCAACTCCACAAGATCGGGGACGACAGGTAAAATGGCCGGGTTTACGAGTGACGATAACTGTTCAATCCGCTCTTCTCCCCGCAGAGAGCCAAGGGGCAGAGGCTAGCTGACATTCCAGCTTGATTAGTGGTAAATCGCGGTATTGAGGCTCTTGGCCACTGAGCAGCGGTGAGAGGTTTGGCTGAAATAGCCCTTTTGCTGTATAACACAATCTTGAAAACCAAAATAATAGCAAGGGATTTTGCACAATGCGTATACTAAAGATAATTCTACTCCTTCCTGTTTTAGCATACGGTGCAGCATGGGCTTACCTCTGGTATGAGGTCAAGACCGGGGCTGATGATGTCGTCAAAATGGCGTCCCCTTTTGCAAAAATCAGTTATGGCTCAGTTCATGTCTCGCTGCTAGGTGACGAGATTGGCCTCGATAATGTGCTTATTACTCCGGCAATTAATCAGGATGAGTTCCGCATCGAGAAACTTCGGCTCAACGCGCCGAATATGCTCTATTTTATTTCGGCCAATAAAAACCTTGAAAAAGGCGACTTTCCGGAAAAATTCGGGATGCAGATAAGTCGTTTGCATCTGAATATCAACAGTGAAAGTTTCTCCATGCTGGAGCAGATGTCGAAGCAGGGTGAAACCACGGAAGCAGGCGGTATGCAGATTCTTTTCGATCTGGACGCCTTCGGCTGTGGCGATATCAAAACGTTTACACTCAATGACTACCGGAAAATGGGGATGGGTGACATCGTTATTGATGTTGATGCCAATAGTGAGTATGACCAGGAGCGGAATACGGCGCTTGTTTCGGTAAAGGCCGGCGCCGAAGGACTTAACCGCATTGAGTTTCGTGCGGAACTGAAGAACGGATTAAACATGGGCAGCGCGGTGGCCGGGAGCGACATTCCCAAGATGACGCTAAGCATGCACGATACCGGCTATTACAAACTGCGAAATGCATACTGTGCCGACTTGAACGACAGCGATGGCGAAGCCTATGTGGACCGACATATACAGGTTCTTAGCGAAAAGCTTAACGCCAAATTTCAAGATGAGGTCGTTGCTGCTTATAAACGCTTTATGCTTGCCGGGGGGGGCGTAGACATAAGAATAAATCCTTCCCCGGCAGCCAAACCCGGTGGCTTACAGTTCTACGCTTTTGAAGATATCGTCAAAATGCTGGGGCTGGATATCGCCATCAATGGAAAAACCATAAAGTTTAATGAGGTTAAGTGGACCGGTAGCAGACCCCAGGCCACGGTGTCAGGCCGTGCCGAGAGCAAAAAATCACCTCCACAAACAGCTCAACGTCCAACGGTTAAGCGGACAGCGAAACTTGCTCCAAGTAACAGCGCCCTTGTTTACAAGGAAATCCGGACAGCCGATGCCGGTAAGCATATTGACAGCATGGTGGAGGTCAGTACCCTGGATGGAAAAGTACGACGTGGCTTGCTGGAAAAGGTTTCGGATAATCGTATTTATCTGGTGATTAAACTCTCTGCCGGCACCCTTAGCTATCCAGTTGAACTCCAGGCGATCAGCAAGTTACGAGTAAGCAACTGAGTAGAGTGAGTGGAAATGGCAGACTCATTTAACATCATGTAGTGAGTGGGAGGCCATGAATGGCCAAAGCGAATCAACAAGCGTCCGTCCTTTCTGTTTCCTGCGTAACCGAAAGACGCAGCCGTGAATATTGAAGCTATTGACCATATCGTCCTGACTGTTACGGATATCGATGTGACGCGTGCCTTTTACTCGCAAGTGCTCGGCATGCGTGTAAAGCGTTTTGGCGGTGGCAGGTGGGGTATCTGTTTTGGTTCACAGAAAATCAATCTGCATCAATCCGGAAAAGAATTTGAGCCAAAAGCAAAGAAGCCGACTCCGGGATCCGCCGATCTCTGTTTCATCACAGAGCTATCTCTTTCGAAAGTGATTGAGCAGCTCACTGTACACGGCGTTGCGATAGTGGAAGGCCCAGTTCAGCGAACAGGTGCGGTTGGAGCGATCTTATCTGTGTATTTCCGTGATCCCGATGGTAACCTGATTGAGGTGTCGACTTATGGAAGTGAGTAAGCTGGAACGGTACTTGGCGCTAAAGCCTCAGGTGATTAATTAACCTGCGCTCGTTAGCCAACGACCACGTGCGAGAGGGAGGATGGGGGCCCAAGTGGTCAGCAACGGTTGAAGGGGATGCAGTTCTGCACTATCGAGGTTATGCTGTACATTCATGTAACCAGAGAGATAGACACCATGCCCGCTCTGCGCGATAAACTCCAACAGTGGATGGCCGCCGGCCGTTTGCCTGCCATTGGTATGCTGTTGCTCCTTCTGTTCCTGCTGATGCTCGTCACCGTCTTTGTCGTCAGCAATGAGCCCGAGGCTTTTATCGTGCAAGGAGAGCAACGGGGAGAGGGTGCTGTTATCGGTAGCGCCACTGTCAACACGGCCATCACCATCGGTGACACCCTGCTTGGAAAAACAGGCGGTTACATCTCCAACGACATTCTTCCGCCCTTCATCTTTCTTGACGATATGCCCAACTGGGAGTTTGGCGCTCTGGTGGCTCTACGTGACCTCTCTGCGGCGCTGCGCAATCATTATGCACGCTCACAATCCCAGTCGGTAGAGGATGCTGACCTCTCCCGGGCCGAGCCGCAGTTTAATTTCCAGAACGACTCCTGGATGCTGCCGGCCACAGAGTCGGAGTATCGCGACGGACTCGCCTACTTGCAGGCTTATCGCCGCCGCCTACTTGACGACAATGATGCTGACGCCCAGTTCTTTGCCCGTGCCGATAACGTTACCGCGTGGTTGCTGGTGGTGGAGAAACGTCTGGGCAGTCTCTCCCAGCGCCTTTCTGCAAGTGTCGGCCAAGAGCGGCACAACACTAACCTTGCTAATGACCCGGAGGCTCGTCAGAGTACACCGGCACCAAGCGTTGTCTACACCAGGACACCATGGCTGGAGGTCGATGATGTTTTCTATGAGGCTCGTGGCCATGTCTGGGCGTTGCTCCACTTGTTTCGCGCTGTGGAGATTGATTTTCGCACTGTCCTCGAGAAGAAGAATGCGCTTACTTCGTTACAGCAGATCATTCGTGAACTCGAGGAGGCGCAACGCCCGGTCTCCAGTCCGATAGTCCTCAATGGCAGCGGTTTCGGTTGGGTTGCCAACTACTCCCTGACCATGGCCAACTACATCTCTCGGGCCAACGCCGCGGTGATTGACCTGCGCGCGCTGATGGAGAGAGGTTAATTGTGGCGGTTTTCAGCGAAAAAGCCTGAACTGAAGAAGAGCGGAACATGTTTAATTGAGTGGCATCATGGAGTGCCTAATGACTGTTTGCATTTAGAGTGCGGATGGTGAAAAGGTGATTATTACTGAGATGGACCCTAATCACCCCAGGCTAAACGCCTTCATTAGTGTTGTTCAGCGCCCAAAGTAATACGTGCTATGGTCCCACCGCCCTCTCTAGGATCGAGTTCTACCCGACAACCATTGGCTTCCGCCAGTTGTTTGACAATACTGAGCCCAAGTCCGCTACCGCCGGTATCGCTGTTGCGAGAGTGCTCGACACGGTAGAAGGGGCGAAAGACGGCTTTCCTCTCGTTTTCGGGAATGCCGGGGCCGCGGTCCAACACCTCGATAACAACACTCTCTTTACCATTGATCTTTATGAGTTCGTACTGCAGCAGCACTTCATGGGCGTTGCTGTATCGGATAGCGTTCTCTATCAGGTTGATGACGATACGCTTCAGGGCTAGTGGATGGAGCATCGTCGTGTATGTCTGCCCAGGCCGATAGGCAAGATTTGCACCGGTACTCTTAAAGTCATTGACCACCTCTTCGAGTATGCCCGATAAATCGACATTTTCGCACTTTCCTTGCTGCAGGCCGCGGCTGACTTCGAGGAACAGCCCGATTAGTTTGTTCATTTGGGCAATGTCTCGTCTCAGCTGCGCGAGCAGGGTGGGGTCTGCTCCGTTCTCCAGCATCTCGATGGAGAGTTCCATGCGTGTCAGCGGTGTGCGCAGGTCGTGTGAGATACCGGCAAGCAGGGTGGTGCGGTTCGCCAGGAGATCCTGAATCTTCTGTGACATACGGTTGAAGTTGGCGACAAGCTCTCTGAGTTCAAGTGGTCCGGTTTCAGGGAGCGGGTTGATATTCTCACCACTGCCGAGTTGTCGGGTGGAAGCGGAGAGCAGCTTTAGTGGTTGCGTCAGTCGCCGGGCCAGGGTTATGCCGGTAATGAAGGTGGCAAGCAATCCAACGCAGATTATGATAAGAATAATGACTGGCGGGGCCGCCCATTCGTGGCTGTACTCGAAACCGACATAGAGCGGCTCGTTACCTTTAGCGAGGTTTACCCAGTAATGATTTTCCCTTCCTGGCGAATCGGTTTGAAGGATCGTGACCGTCTGGCTCAATCGGTTTTCGAAGGCCTTTTCGAGAAGCAGGAAAAAGGGTGTGTGGCGCCGGCGTGGATACAGGTCATCAGGGGGTAGGAAGAGGTCTAGCTCATAAGCCTGGAAGATATGCCGCTTGTAGTCTTCCTGCTGCTCCGGCGCCAGGGTTTCCAGTTTCTCAGCGCTGAGAAGTATCAGCGAGGACATTTCGTGAGCAGAGCGTTCTGCGATCGGGACGATAACAAAAATACCCAAGATGGTGAGAGTAAACAGGAGAAAGATGGAAGAGACCAGCGTGATGGTCAATGTGGTGCGTGCACAAAGTGTATTGCGGCGGAATTCGTCAATGAGCATCAACTTGCGTCACCCTTTGGAGTAAAGAGATAACCCTTACCCCATAGGGTGCGGATAAATACCGGTTTGGCCGGGTCGAGCTCAATCTTCTTGCGCAGGCGAGTAACCTGCACATCGATACTGCGATCGAAGGGATCGCGGGTATAGCCCTTTAGCTCTTGCGTCAGTTCGTCTCGTGTGAGCGTAGTTTCCGGGTTTTTCAGGAAGGTATGCAATAGCATGAATTCACCACTGGTGAGCTCCAGTGGTTCTCCGTTGCTATAAAGTTCACGGGTAGTGAGATCGAGACGGAAATGGGAGAAGGTGTAATCGTTGTTTTCGCCTCTTTCATCATTTTCGGCCGGTTGATAACGGCGTAGAAGGGATTTGATGCGAGCAAGCAACTCACGGGGGCTGAATGGTTTTGCCAGGTAGTCGTCGGCGCCCATCTCAATGCCGATGATGCGGTCCACTTCATCCCCTTTTGCCGAAAGCATAATGACTGGTATGTTGCTGTGCTGTCGTAACCGCTGTATTAGCGCTAAGCCGTCATCACCCGGCAGCATCAGGTCGAGGATGACCAGATCGAAGGTTTGAGTGGCGAGTTGCTGCACCATTTCTACACCGTCGTTTACCGTCGTGACAAGGAAGGTGTTGTCAGAGAGATAGCGCTGCAACAGATCACGTAGTTCCCGATCATCATCGACTACGAGAAGGTGTTTCTGCCTCGCATTAGTTGTCAGGTGTGTCATGTTAATAGTGTTAATTAAGTATCTTCTTATATAAGTATATTGTTGTTATTTTCTGTAGCAATTTGTAACAAAGCAGTGGGGGTGAGTAACAAACTGAAACCCCCGAGACACACATTTCACAATATTATAACCTCTGTTTTTTCAGAAGTTCCATGACTGTGAAAAGACTTTACAGACAATTAATACAATAACAAGCTTACTGGAGGATATGGAAATGAAAAATGTAAAATTAGCGCTTGGGGCGTCACTTGCTTCGCTAATGCTTGTGGCCGGCTCGGTCGGCGCAGCCGGGCCTGGCGGTGGCGGTGGCAGCACCAGTCTCGATGCCAACGAAGCATCACATCTGACCTTCATGCGCGAGGAGGAGAAGCTCGCACGTGATGTTTACCTGACATTTGCAGATTATTGGCCGAGCCAGGGCGTCTTTGCAAACATCGCCACCACCTCAGAGCAGACCCATACCGATACCATGCGCGATAAACTTGCGCAATATAACCTGCCTGATCCGAACCCGGCAACCAACAACCTACCTAGCAGCATCGGGGTCTTCACCGGCGCTGAGTGGGGCTGGTATTTTACCGAAAAGTTCGATGCGCTGACGGCGGCCGGTGAAGTGAGCGAGCTCGATGCACTCTATGCCGGTGCCTTTATCGAAGAGCTTGATATGCACGATATCGCCGATTGCCCGCAGGTGATGGTGGATGCCGGTTATAACGATCCTTGCGGTCTGAGCTATACCGATGAAGGTGGCTTACAGAATGCGTACAGCTCTCTGATCGATGGCTCCGAAAACCACCTGCGTTCCTACGTGGGCCAGATCGAGGCATTTATCGGTGTGGGTAACTACACGGCACAGTACCTCAGCCAGGCTGAAGTCGACGCGATTCTGGGTCGATAATCACCATGGAGGGCTGCCGGTACGGCGGCCCTTTTTTTCCTGTTGATGAGGTGCCGTATATGCAATCTGTCCGTTTTCTACTTCTGCTTATTCCATTGGCGTTTGTCGGTGTGACTCATGCGGTCGAGGATGATCGTGATCACGATGGCGTGCCTGATTCCGTTGATAAGTGCCCGAATACAGCTCAGCTCAAGAAGCTTCCTGCCACCTTTAAATATGCGGCAGCGGTAAACCCGGAGCGTCTTAAGCCCGAGCCCAAGGCTCATCCTGTTGATGAGTTTGGCTGTGAGTTTGACAGTGACGTTGACGGCGTTGTTAATAGTATGGATTACTGTCCGGAAGATAGTAAGCTGGAGATCTCCAAGGGGGTGGCAAGTAACGGTTGTCCTTTGCAAAGTGATGGTGACGGAACGCCGGATTACCGTGATCGCTGTCCTGGCACGCCACGGCATGTGCCGACTGATCGAGATGGGTGCCCAAAAGAGGGGTAATGCCTGTTCGTGCTTAAGGTGTAAGCAAATAATGCAGGGACTTAATCGATAATTGTCGTTAAAATCCAGAGTGAGAGAGCGAAGTAGCTTTCCCTGTTTTGTTGAAAAGCACTGCTGTGGGTGAATTAAGGTTGATTTTAGCGCTAGGGATCTTGCCGGTTCAAAATCACTGTTGTGTCACGCTGTTGTCAATCCAAGAGACTTGAAACGTGTCTTTGCTGACTTCAAGCCTGTCGCGACTTTCGGAGGCTCTCCGCAGTAGAGTACTCAGGAAATAAGACCAAATCTTGGGGCTGTCCGTGTTTAGTATAAATGGATCTTCAAATACCTCAAATTCATTTGAATTTTCCCAGCCTCACTGACGATATGTAGGGTTCCTGAGTCAGTTTTGATGGCGTGAAACAAGTAATTCCCCAATATTGTTAACAGCCAGTTGGTTCCGCGGGTGGTTCGATAATAAAATACGTAAAAAGGTCAACGGGCAGTGAACTTGTTCGTTAATACCACAAAAATTGGGCTCCATTTACTGACTTCCGGAGGAAGCTCGCTTGGCTGCAAGCTATCTAGCAATCCTGGATTTATCCCAAGTTCCAGGGGCGTGGAATCAATGACTCGGAGATACAGAAGCACTCGGTCTGGATTATGCTGGATGAGATGAGCAGCAGTGCTAAACTCCCTTGCTGCTGAGGAGGAGAACTTCCATGTCGCTGACACGCGATGTACGCTTGAGAGAGTGACCCCTGACTATCAGCACATTGATAGCGATTGGCGCGATGAGATGTATCCACCGGCTCCAGGCTATAAAAAGCTGACCTTCCACCGAATCAACCCATTGCCCCGGCAACTTGTCGGTTAGCCCGGGGAACTCTTTTCACAGTTATCACCGATCGTATGCGCTGTACAAACACCAATCGTTCAGGGGGACGGTATGTTGATTCAAAAAACTGAACAGATTGCCGGTTGAGAGAAAGGAGCAGTGATGACCCGTGCCACTACTGAATCCACGATTACTGACAGGGAAGTGAAACTGGCGACGACCGACCTGGAACTGCTTGATTGTTTCACGGTGATGAATGAGTTAAGGCCTCATTTAAGCAAGAATGAGTTTATTGCGAGGGTGCGACGGCAGCAGGCTTCAGGCTATCAGCTGGCTTTTTGTTGTGACGGAGATAATCCCGTTTGCGTGACCGGTTTCAGGGTTGGGGAGAACCTTGCCTGGGGCCGTTATCTCTATGTTGATGATCTTGTTACAGCCACAGCTTACCGCTCGAAAGGGTACGGCACTACCTTGATGGATTGGCTAAAGGAGTACGCCGCTAACAATCAATGCGAACAGCTGCATCTGGACTCCGGTGCACAGCGGAAGGATGCGCATCGTTTCTATGAGCGCGAGAACATGAGTGTTACTGGTTATCATTTTGTCTATTTTCCAGGGGCGAAGTGAAGGTTTGTTAAGGGAGTAGATAAATAAAACGGTCACCTGGTTGCTAACGGTTGCACTAACACCTTGCTCAGGGCATGCCTCCAGCCCGCACACTTTCTGTTGACCTCGCCAGGGCGAATCTTCCCGGTTTCACCCGAGTAATCGTGTTATAGCTATTTTGGCTGCTTTTATTTGGCGGAGCTAAGCCGAGTTCCGTTAGGGCATCGGATCTGTGCCTTTTATGAAAGCAATGAGCGGCGAAACCACCTGGATTAAGCCGGTGAGCTGTTGATGGGAATGAATGGGGGCCCATCGGAGAGCTGTTTGGATGCCGTCCGGTGAATAATCCCAACAACGACGCCCCGGGTTGCCTGTTGCCACAACAGTAGCCGGCCTGGCTATGCGATGATCCGGCGTGATGCGGGATCTGGTGGGGCTGTCGGCCGCGTGGTAAGCCGTTCTGCTGGATTGCTTTGACGCCATTCGCTGGCGTCATCTTTTCGCTTACGAGCCGCGCTGTGCGATCCAGATGGTGTGACGAGCACCCTTGCCGTTGCCGTGCGCTCTTACTCTATGTTCCTCGATCAGGAAGCCGGTTTGTCGCAGGCGTTCGCCGAAAGCGTGATCCGGCCCTGCCGACCAGACCGCCAATACCCCTTCGGGGCGTAATGCTGTGTACGCGGCTTGCAGCCCGGCGGGGCTATAGAGCCAGTCGTTTTCACGATGAGTCAGCCCTTCGGGACCATTGTCGACGTCCAGCAGGATCGCATCGAATGCTGAGCGCTCAGTGCGCAGCAGGGCGGCGACATCACCGATGTGGACGGAACTGCGCGGATCATCCAGCGGCTGACCGGCGAAACGGCCCAGATAGTCCCGATTCCAGCTCACCACGGCAGGTACTAGTTCCGCCACCACCACCTCGGCATTCTGTCCCAATTGTGCCAGCGCTGCAGCCAGAGTAAAACCCATGCCGAGACCACCGATAAGGACCCTTGAGCGAGGCTGTCCGGCCAGATGGGTACAGCCCAGTTCGGCGAGGGCGTCCTCCGAGCCGTGCATGCGCGTGTTCATCAGTTCGCCGCCGCCGACGATCATGATCGAATACTCCTCGCCGCGTTGGTAGAGGCGCAATTCACCGCCGTTAGCCGGGATCTCGCTATTGTCGATCAGGTTCCAGGGTTTCATGTTCGTCTCGTAATGGCGGGGGAGCGAAGGGAGATGCACAGCATTCTACCGCATGCGCAGACGGGGCGTATTATTTTACTTTTCACGCGCAAAGAGGCATTGCTGTTATTATAGAGATCATTGCCGCTACGGCGGTCTCCCCGGCAACCTCTCAAGAGCACCCTGTGAACAACAATTTTTCCCGCTACAAGCTATCCCCTGAACTCATCAGTAACCTCGAATCGCTTGGATATCAGCAGATGACGCCGATCCAGGTTGAGGCGCTGCCTCATGTCCTTGCCGGGAAAGACCTCATTGCCAGGGCCAAAACAGGTAGTGGAAAGACGGTCGCCTTTGGTCTCGGTGTGCTCAACCTCCTCGAACGGGACTCTTTCGCAGTGCAGGCACTGGTGCTTTGCCCCACGCGTGAGCTGGCCGACCAGGTGGCCAGGGAGCTGCGTCGTCTCGCCCGCACCAGCGCCAACACCAAAGTGGTCACCCTCTGTGGTGGTGTGCCCTTCGGTCCGCAGGTCGGTTCGCTGGAGCACGGCGCTCACGTCGTGGTCGGAACACCGGGGCGTATCCTTAAGCACCTGCAAAAGGGCACGCTGGCCCTTGATTGTGTCCGCGCTGTGGTACTGGATGAGGCCGATCGCATGCTGGATATGGGCTTTTACGACGATATGGCGGTGATCCTCTCGGCCACCCCACCGCAGCGCCAGACGCTCCTGTTTTCCGCCACTTATCCTGAGACGATCCTGCAGCTGAGCAGCGCGTTCCAGCGCGAGCCGGTGGAGGTGACGGTGGAGTCACAGCACAGTGAACTGAAGATCCGGCAACGTTTCTACGAGGTGGATAAGGGCAAGCGCACCAAAACCCTGGCGGCCTTGCTGGCACAGTTCCGACCGGTGTCGACGGTAGTCTTCTGCCACACCCGGCAACAGTGCCAGGAGGTGACCGATGAGTTGCTGCAGCGTGGTATCCAGGCCTTGGCGCTACACGGCGATCTGGATCAGCAGGAGCGTGATCGGGTGCTGGTGCGTTTTTCCAACCGTAGCGTCCCGGTGTTGGTGGCTACCGATGTGGCCTCACGCGGTCTCGATATCAAGGAACTGGAAGCGGTAATCAACTACGAGCTTCCACGTGATCCGGAGGTCTACATCCATCGGATTGGCCGCACCGGCCGTGCCGGCAGCAAGGGACTGGCGCTGAGCCTGTTCATCCCCTCCGAGGCCTATCGCGTCAATGCCATCGAGGAATACCAGGGTGGCAAGGTTCAACTGGAGGAGTTGCGAGGCCTTGACCTGCCCGAGGACTTCGCCCTGATCCCACCGATGATCACGCTTTGTATCGATGGCGGACGCAAGGAGAAGGTGCGACCCGGTGACATCCTCGGTGCACTCACTGCCGATGATGCCGTACCCGGAGCGATGGTCGGCAAGATCGATATCTTTGATCATGTCGCCTATGTTGCCATCGACCGTGGCGTTCGCAAGAAGGCGCTACGGGTACTGGCCGAGGGCAAAATCAAGGGGCGGCGTTTCAAGGTGCGGGCGTTGCATTGAGTTGTCATTTCCGCTAACTGACAAACGTCCCCCATCATCAGTATGGCTTTCGCTTCAAGAAATTCGCCTTGACTAGGCTGGGGGCGCCTTTCCTAGTTCATGATCTTCCAACTGCCGTCAGCCTGGCGGCAGGCTGTGCCGTAGATCTGCTCCTGCCGGCCGCCAATCAGTGCTTCCATGGTGTATTCCCGGCAGGGACCCTGCGCGGTCTCATAGGTGGTGGTAGGGGTGAGCTGATATTGAACACCGCTGTCCGGATTGCGCCATGTGGATGAAACTCCTGTTCGTACGGTTTCCAGGGTCTGACCGGCACGTAGCCTGTCGGTTTCATCCATATAGGAGCCAATTGAGCCACCGATGGATGCGCCGATCAGTGTACCGGCGACAATCGCTACCGGCCTGAGATGGTGGTCGTCAGCCTGCGCGCCGAGCAATCCGCCAAGCAGCCCGCCGATCACCATACCGGACTCCTCGCGGGGGCCCTGGGCCGCGCAGCCGGCCAGCACTAGACAAAGCATTGCTACCGTTGATGTCAGGAATTTTTGTTTCATCTCGATTCTCCCGCGGTCTCTTTGGGATGACAGGCCCATTTTGAAGCAGCTCTGGCCTGAAACGGGCATTAAAAGAGGTGTGATCATGGGAAGAATAGTCGTTTTCCACTGGGTTGCATGCCTGTGGAGTGAGGCAAAAAGTAGCGAGTCGAAGCTGGGAGGACCTTTAGAGGAAAATTTGTGTCAACCAACCTGTGGTTGTTGCGTTATTCAGGTTGTAACACACAGATTTTTTTCATGACAGGAGTAGATCCTATGAGTAACAAATCCGTTATTGCTCTGCTTGTTGCCGGTAGCCTTGTTGCCGCTTCTTCCGCCTATGCCGACCACAACAGTATTTGGGGTGCAGGTTCCGCCAACATGCCGAATGACATCCATAACAGTGCGATCGAGGATGATCAGGATGTCTTTTTGGACCTGGTCCAGTACGGCGACGGTGCGGACTCCGTGAACCGTTATGACGATTCCACCGATGACACCACTACTGACATGGGCGGCAGTGTCGCCGGTGTTGACACCGATACCACCACCTTGAGTTCTTCAAGTCGTATGAGCGTCAGCGGTGGATCCCTGGCCTCTCGTGCAGTCACCGTGACTCGCGGTGGTTCCCGCCGTTAAGAGTTTTCCCCCGCTGAAGGATAAAAAGGCCATCTTGATGATGGCCTTTTTTATTGCCAGTGAGTGGAAGGCCTTTAATTGACTTGTGTCGGCGCTGTTACGGGGAATGATATCAGTGATGCGCGGTGTTCAGGGTTGTCGGGGCCTTCACCGGGGGATAAGGGTAGTAACTCTGGGCTTGAGGCGACTGAGCGAGGCAACTCTCTTTTAGGTTGTATGGCAAATCATCGTGGCTGTTACCCGACAGGCGCAGGAATATGCCGAGAGCGGCGAGCAGTAGCGCAGCACTGGTGATGATAGCCACCGGGTAGTAGAGGTTACCTGCAAGATCCAGCTGACTGTATTTGATCACCATCAGCAGGCCTTCGAGAACGAGTGCAATGCATACGATGCTGACAAACCGCGGCAAGGTACGTCTCAGTACGATGACTATGTGGTGATCATCGTCCTTGCCGGCATACTCTTTGTTGACCACCAGGCCCAGCTCGAATATGGCAAGACCCACGATGGCCGTATTGATCGCCTTGAGAATGGCCTCGGTAAAGTTCAGCTCACCGCTGAAGCCCTTTAACATGGCTTCGCCGCTCAATATGGTGAGGCTTACGGCGAGGATGAAAAAGATCGCGGAGAACCCGAGAGCCATGAATTGTCGGAAGGAGATTATGCTTACTATCGTGTGCATGGTTATGCTCCTTTTATGCTGTGGTTTTGATGAGATCTTATGGTGTTAATTCTTTCTCCTACTGAGTAGGAGAAAGTTTGAGCTCGCAAGTTCATCTGCTTACTCCACGATGAGAACTGTCTCGCACTCTCATTACTCCTCCCCGGTAATGACCCGGGTGGTTAATCGGGGTGGCTGTTCCAGTGTATTGTGAAGTGTGCACTTGCTCGCGGCGCGTTGCGCTGCGTCAAGCCTTGACGATGGGAGTTCGGGCCATTGGATCGCCATGTCCAACTGGCCGATGCGGTATGGATTTGCGACATAATCCCAGTGCATTCGTAAGGACATTTGTTCAGTCGGGGTATCGTGTTGCTCTGCAAAATCGGCAAGCACGGAATAGGTACACACTCCCATGGCGGTAGCGAACATTTGTATGGCGCTGAAGTGCGCTTCCGGGTCTTGCTGCTCGATATTAAGGCCGGGTTCATCAAACTGGGTGAGCTCAAGGTCCTCGCTGTGGTGCATGATGACATTCATCACAAAGCTCCCTGTTAGCGCTCCGGTGAGTGGCCTATGGAACGACTTCCCAGCTGCCGTCAGGATTCATGCAGGCTCTGCCATAGGCTTGCTCGGTTCTACCACCGATGGTCACGGTCTGCTGAAATTCACGGCATGGACGTCCGGCGCTGCTGGTGCCGGTGCGGGTTGTGCTCACTGAGCCATGCGCATTGCTGTCTTCCCACATGATGACTTCACCCACATTTGCCGTGGTGGCGCGGACCTGGGCCGCTTCGTGCAGCCGTTGTTGCTCTTCATTGAGGTTGTCCAGTAGTTTGAGGGTGATCGCGGTAAAGGCGAGCCATTTGAAGGCATCGTCATCAGTGAAGAAGTAGCCGTAGCCATGGTAGGGCCTGCCGTGTGGGCGTTTAACGCGGGTACCCCAGACATAGCGGTCACGTGGCACGATGATGGTGGTGTGTCCGCGGTAGCGTGGGGAGGGGGACTGTTTCCAATGCGGTTTTCTGATGACGATCACTCTCCTGTGATCTCTTTCCCTCTCCTGATGACGCTTCGCTTTGCGGTCATTGTCCGCGCCGACAGCCCATTTACTCTCAGCGTGGCAAGGCTGTGACAGGAGTGGTAGTGCAAGCAGCAAGGATAAGGCGATGGCGCTAAGTCTGGTGAAAAATCTCATGGAGCTCCCTCCAAACACTGCAACAGGTATTCTGGTAGCAAAGTATAGATTCGACTTCGATAATGGAAAGGGTGACTCAGCCGGGATAGGTGTCTTTGGTGTTTGGCTGGACATGGTTTGAATACTGACTATTCTCAATAATGTAAGGATGCTGAATGCATGATGGAACTTGCGGTGGGCGTGAGCTGATGTCTTTGATGGGTATGGCTGAATTATTCGAATAACAGGGAGTCGATCATGAAAGTGTCGAGGTTGATTTTTCTCTTGAGTGTGAGCATCCCTTCCTGGTCACTTTATGCGGGGCATGCGGCAATTGTCGATGTTGATGCCAACCTCATGAGTAACGGGCTATACCGCTTTGATGTCACCGTGGCGCATCAGGATGAAGGGTGGGAACATTATGTAGACAAGTGGGATGTTCTTGCCCCGGATGGCTCTATTCTCGGCAGCCGAACGCTGGTTAGTCCCAATGACAAAGCATCGACGTTGACACGAAGTCTGGTGGGGGTAAAGGTGCCGGATGGCATCGGGAAGGTGACCTTTAGCGCGCACGATACCCTCCATGGCGATAGCGGTAATCATTTCACCGTCACGTTACCGCAATAGGCCCGGCTCATTGAAAGACGTTCTCCTCATTCCACCAGTTCGGCCGTGAGGCTTATCGTTGTCCCGGTCAGTGCCTGGGAAACGGGGCAACCGGTTTTTGCCTGTTTGGCAAGCTCCCTGAAGCGTGTGGCATCGATGTCGGGAACGTGCCCTGCTGTGCTGAGATCGAGCCTGTTAATGCGAAAGCCTTCCCCTATTTTCTCAATGGTGACGGCAGCCTCGGTTTCGATCCGTTGTGGTTGACACCAGCACGCCGGAGAAAGCCATTGAGAAACAGGCTGCATGAGCGGCACCGATAAGTTCCTTCCAGACAGCATGAGCTTTGCGTGTCGGCATCAGAGTTTCCCTCCTGTATTGCGCTTAACGGGTAGAGTGTGTTGCCTGGAATCCGTGTATTTCAATATGGGGAGCAGAATCTCCATTTGTGCATGTCGAAAGAGTTTATCCGGCCCTGTTGGGACCCGTCGGGGGATTTTGACAAAACCCCTTGCCGGGACTATCTGTACAAAGATCTAAAGAGGAATATTCATTCATTAACCTTACTCCGACATATTCCCCGTTCCTGCTTATGGGGCGTGGACTCAATCAGGGAGACGCAATCATGAAACAGATCAACATCAGCATCAGCGGTATGGATATGGACTATAAAACCGCTAATACCATCGCTCGTTCGATTGCCGCGACTATGGATGCGGAACCCACCGTCGTCGCCTGGCACGATGCACGCTCCGCAAAGATGTCACCGGTGATTGAGGGGAGCGATATTCACAGTCGCTGGCGTGATTATGGCGAAACGCATGGCGGCGATGTCAGTGTCAGCGTCAATGGGGATTATGATTTCATTTTTGCCGACAGCAATCAGTTTGACGAGCTTGGCGAAAGCCCCTATATCTCGTTGCACGATTCCCAGGGAAATCAGTTCCTGTGTCGTATGGGTGACCTGCGGGATCCAAATGACCCGCATCAGGAAGCCTGCTTCTCCATCGAACAGGGCGACGCACCAAGCACTATGCACAGCGGTTGAGACGGCAAGCCGACACAGGATTCTGTGTCGGCTTGCGCATGACGTTGTTTTCGTTTCAGTTAATCTGTGCGAGCAACGCTGCGACCCAGGCAGTAAAATCATCTTCATCACCTGTTTAGAGATTTACCTCAGCATCAGCAGGTGCCCTAACGGTTCAATTGACGGCATAAGGCAGTAACAGGCAGGCGTCACGTTGGATGCGCTCTCATGGAAAGAGCCTTTGCAGTCGACGGTGACGTCAGTCCTGACAAGTTATAAAGCCGCCTCGCTCCTTCTTTATGGAACCAACCCCCGTTTTAACGAATAATCCAGGAAATGTAGGGGGTTGGCATGTCTCATGTTAGTGCCAGGGTGCGTGAGGCAGTGTTACCATGTGGCGGTTAATGAAATAATGCAAACGTCGACCCACGGTGATGAATGGAGGCTCTCACCGCTTAATATTAGAGAGACTGAGTTCCCGGAGCGTTGCGTTGAGTAAGGCAACGGTTATGATGAGGGCCGTATACCGGCGATGAGGACTTGATGGCTGATTTCGGAAAATTGGTTGAGCGGCTCGGGAAAGCGAGCGCGGATTCGGATGTGGTTGAAGCGGCCAGGACCCTGACTATCAGCAAGGCACGCGTTTTGTTCATTTTGCTCATCGTGTCGTTCTCAGCTGTGGCATTGAGATTTGGATGGGAGCTCGAAGGACGCCTAGCGAAGGTGGAACAGGGGCTGGCGAAAATATCGCTAAAGGCGGGGGCGGGGCAAGCCGGGGCGAACGATGATGAAAAGTTACAGGCCAAAATGCACGATCTTGCTGCACGGATCAATGATCTTGCCGTGATTATCGAGGGGCCGTTCAGTCACTTGCGCCAGACCAATGAGGAGTCGCTGGTGGCCTTGTCGCAGCGCATTGAACGGCTGGAGCGGGAGGCGCTGGCACGTTCCGGTGCGGCGTCGTTGGCGGTGACCGCACCTAAGGCTGGCACAGTCGTGCCAACAGCAAACCCGGCGGAGAGTGGCTGGGTGATCAATCTCATTTCGCTGAGTAGTGAAAAGGATGCGAAGGAGCAGATGTTACGGTTGCGCAAGGCCGGTGTGCGGGTGGAGATGCAGCATGCGCAGCACGATGGCAAGAGCTGGTATCGGCTGCGTGTACCCGGGTTTACCAGCTATGAAGGGGCCAGGGCCTATATCGAGACGGTTGAAAAACAGACGGGCGTCGAAAACGCCTGGGTGGGGAAAGAGTAAGCGTTTACTCCGCGTCGGCTCAACCGAGCCTTGACGGTGCCTTAATCAACCCAGTTGATAGTACAGTCAAGCTGACGCCATACCCGATGCATGCCACTCAGGCCTTCCTCCAGCATGATATGTAACGGAATTCCCTTTAGGGCCTTGTTGCGGTTCTTCAGCCAGAAGCCGGGCATATTGCGGTTGAGCGGGAAAACGACGTGCAATGACTCCTGGATCCCTAACACATGCTCAGCATGATCCAGGATGCGCTTGTCGTCGGGAAACGGTGTGGTTCCATTGCGGTATCGGCTTAGCTCACGGGGCTTGGTGCCCTCCGGAAAGCCGAGCATTTCCACTTGATGTTCAGGCGGAACACGCCATTCCTCAAGGATGCTCATCACCAGCATGGCGAGGTTAGTGCGTTCGGTGTTGTTCAATTGTGCAGTCAAGGGGTTATCCTTGCTTGTTGGCTCCGCGTGTTGCGGATTAAAAGGGCGAAATGACTCATCGCATTATCCATTGCATAAACTATGGGGTCAAAAATGGGAAATAAAACGTTTCTGTCTGTGTGGGTAATTGCGCGATGACAGTGGCATTAACCAGCCTTGGTGCGATAGAAGGGTTTGTAAGTGAGCAACCGGCGGCGTTGATCTACTTCGCCGGTGAGGGGTGTAACGTTTGTACCGTACTGTTTCCCAAGATAGAGGCTTTATTGCATCAGGAGTTTCCCCGCATTGGCCTTGGCCGTGTGGAGTGTAACGCTGCTCCGGAAATTTGCGCGCAACACCGGGTGTTCAGCATCCCGACACTGCTGCTGTTTTTCGACGGCCACGAGTCGCAGAGATTTGTGCGCAATGTTGGCATCGGAGAGTTGAGGCAGGCACTGCAACGTCCTTACCGACTATTGTTCGATGAGTAAATTTCCCGGCGAAACATGCGTTCAAAACGGTGGTTCTGTTGTGACGTTGCCTGAAAAAATCGGCTAGTCTTGAAGATGGGTTAACTACGGCGCAAGGAGGTTAATCGTGCACTGGTTGCTCATCCTCTTGCTGGTGTCGTTGCTGGTGTTATTGCTGCTGCTGGTTGGTATGAAGTTGCGGACATCATTGAAGCGTGCCGGTGTCGCGCACAAGGACCCTCTTCCTGCGTTATATGAGGTTCTTCCGGACGGGATTTCTGTTCGACCCAGAATGCTTCTCTATTTCTACAGCGAACATTGCGCTGCCTGCCGTGTCGTTACTCCCCTGGTCGAGGCGCTATATCACCGCGACGAGGGTGTGGTGAAGCTGGATGTACGGCGGCACCTGCTGACGGCACGGCATTTTGGCATTAAGTCGACCCCGTCACTGGTGCTGATTGAACATGGGCGCATTGCCGGTGTTCATGTCGGGACCATCAATCAGGTGAATCTGCAGCAATTCTATGAGGGGCGAAATGTGCACTAATTTGCCCTTGACATGCGCTCTTCTCCACTTAATTATAGGGGCATGTTGATGCGTAACTTCCACTTAATACCCGTAATGCCGGTTGTCGTATGGCGAACCGCTGGCGTTGTGCGGTCGTGTGGAGTGAGGTAAATGTAGTGAGTTAAGCAACAGCATCCATTTTTATTTCACAAGCCGCAGATCGGAAAAGTCTGCGGCTTTTTTATTTTTCAGGAGGAAAAAATGTCTGTCCCTTTAGCCTACCTGGGGATTGTCCTTATCTGGGCGACTACACCGCTGGCGATTAAGTGGAGCGCTGAGGATGGTGGTTTTCTGTTAGGCGTTACTGCGCGTATGCTCATTGGCTACGCGATATGCATGTTGTTGCTTTGGCTGCTGCGTATCGAGTTTCCCTGGCATCGCCAGGCAAGGTATTCCTATCTGGCTGCGGGACTTGGGATCTTCGGGGCCATGCTTAGCGTCTACTGGGGCGCCCGTTACATTCCCTCCGGACTGGTGTCAGTATTATTCGGCTTATCGCCGATTATGATTGGGATCTTCGCCACCTATTGGTTGGGTGAACGGCGTTTCAACACAGGCAAGTTGTTCGGTGTGGTTCTGGCTATTGGCGGTTTGGCAGTGATTTTCATGCCTGGCGGCAGTCTCGGAGAGATTGCTCCGCAGGGTGTCCTTGCGGTGTTGATGGCAGTGACCTTACAAGCGCTCAGTGCGGTATGGGTTAAGCGTATCGGTGGTGAGATGCACCCGATGAGCGTCAACTGTGGTGCGCTGAGCATCGCCGTGCCCTTGTATCTGGTAGTGTGGATGGTGTTTGATGGACGACTGCCGCAGGAGATAAGTGGGCGGGCATTGGGCTCGGTGATCTATCTGGCCCTGTTTGGCACGGTGCTTGGATTCAACCTCTATTTTTATGTGCTCAAGCGTGTCTCGGCCACATCCCTTAGCCTGGTGACCCTGATCACCCCAGTTCTGGCACTACTGATTGGCAATGGGCTAAATGGTGAGACAATCTCAGCCCGAGTGTGGTTTGGCGCAGGCGCTATTTTGCTGGGCCTGATCAGTTTTCAGTGGAGCGGTTTACTGTTGCGCAGGCTGCGCAATGCAGTGATCTGAGAGAGGATATGGCCACGCAACACATGGATGGGTGAATATTCCATTATTCGTAAGCGAACTTCCTTTCCGTGTCTTTCGCTCTCAGAATTTCAGGCCGTTGAGCCAGTCGCTGACCACCTCGATGAGAGCGTCATTGTGGCCATTGAAATAGTGCTCGGCACCATCGATCGCCTGCTGTGTCGATTGCGGATTGCCGGCCAACTCCATCATTGACTTGCGCTCGGGGGCCATGCGCAGAACCGCTGGATAGTCCTTGCTTCCGTATGTGTCGAGTACCGGTACACGCATTTTTGCCAGCGGGAAGGGTTTTGCCATGGGTTGCTGATAGTCTGTGGCGCCCATGCCGATACCGATGTAGGCATCGATGGCACTGTCGCCGTTGTCGTCGATCCAGTTCATTGCCATGTGCGCCCCGCAGCTGTGGGCGATGAGTATGATGTGACCGGCGCCCTGTTCTTTTAGATAGGCGATGGCAGCCTCTATCCGTGAGTAGGCTGCCGGCATGACCGGCACATAGTCGAAATATTTGGCCTTTTTCTCCAGCACAGGCAGCTGGATGGATAGGGTCTCCCAGCCTTGCTCCGGCAGTGCGGTGCGGAGAGGTTGAACGACGGTTTCCCAATCAGGATGCAGGCCGCGTCCATGAAGGATAATGGCGGCGCCTTTGACCTCTTCGGCCTCGCTTTTCATGTGGATGGCGAGAAATTCATGGCCATTGGCTTTTAGGTGCATCGGTTCACCATCGAAGATGGCGTCGATGATCTGTTCGCCCAGGCGCGTCTCCCGTTCCAGATCCGCGCCTGCCATGGCGTTATTGATGCTGAATAGCCAGGGAAGGCTCAACAGTAGGAGGTAACGGCTGAACATGTGGACACCTCGTTAAGGCGAGATACAAGAAAAGAGGATAAATACGAAAGACGAGAGGGTGGCACCCCTCGTCTCATTACCTCTTCGGTTTTCCTTCCTTTTATTATTTCATTGGCTGGGTGATGGTAAATGCGCCCCGAATCATTCCCGGCTTATACCCGCGAGCCTGGTCATCAGGGTAGAGTTCGTCGAGTTTGGCGGCAAGGTTGGCGTCGATGTTCTCACCATGACACTTGAGGCAGGGGGCCTTTTCCAAGGGCGGCATACCGATTGCCTTCATGAAACGGAAAGCCTTGGTGCCATTCTGTTCGACGACTTCGAAGTGGGCCATTTTGGCCGGACTTTCACCAGCTGCCGCGCGCTCCTCGAACTTCTTCAGGACCGTGGTTTCCCACTCATCCGGAGCGTTGTTGGGGTTGCGCAGCTTGAGGCTGGTGCGCCCGACCTCCCAGCCGTGTTTTTCGGACTGGGCCTTGGCGATGGAAGGGGCGACCTTGTTGCATACCTCAATGGCCTTGATCGGCCCACCTGCCTTCATTGCTTTGCCCAGTTCGCCTTTGAGCTCACCCATGAACTCTTTAACGACGGCCTTACTTTCGGCAGCACGCTTCTCCATATCAGCCTGATCAGCCATGGCCAGGGAGACCGGCGCTGTACAAAGTAGTGCAAAGGTAAACATTCTTTTCATGTGTACTCTCCTGTGACGGTGGAATGGTATAAATCCCCTCTCTTGCAGCATGTTATATAGCGAGAGGGGCGATGTTACAAGTCTGTCCTCTACTCCGTGGCCGGACTTTGAAGCTGGTGCGTGATGTTTACCTGCGAGACCTGGTGGTCGGGTGGGCGCTCAGATGTGAATTTATGCCGGCGTGACAGTCGTCACGTTATTCGTTCGGGATGCCTGGTTGAAGGGGGAATCTTGCTGTTTCCTATGTGCTCGTGGGTATATTCCTAGTGGTGTTCCGGCTATCATTGCGCGATTAATATTGACTAGCTGAATTAACTAATGAGAAATAAAGAGGGTTTATTATGAAATTCCGTCTAATGGGGCTTTTCCTACTGGGAGCCGTTTCCACGGCGGCAACCGCTGATAACCTCGATATTAACCTGCGTGATGAGGCGATTCGCGCTATCTACACAATGGACATGAGTGGGCGAGGTAAAGGTGGCGCGAGTACCGAGTTCGGCCTGCTTTACAGCGAGGATAAGAAGAAGCTGGACGATTCCCTTTTTCACCTCGGTCTGCATGTCACGGGTGAGAACTGGAGTCAGTCCGGAACCTTTGTCATCGCTCTCGGTGGCCGTGTTTATTACACCAGCCCCGGTGATCTGGAGCTAGGGGCACTTGGCTTCGGCGGTGCGCTTCGCTTCTCTCCGGTGCATCGTGTCGGTATCGGCGCACACCTTTACTATGCCCCTGATATTACATCCTTCATGGATGCCAAGGCGTTCACAGAAACCGGAGTGCGAGTGGACTACCAGATCCTGCCGCAGGCCTTCGTCTATGCCGGTTACCGTACTATCGAGGTGGATATCGAGGACGGCCCCAGCGATGTGGAACTGGATGACAATGCCCATATCGGCTTCAAGCTGCTGTTCTAAAGTAGATTTTCCAATGTCCGCTATGGTGTGATGCCGTCGAACGGGCCTGTTTCGGGGCGCGTTCGATAGTGTGATTTCAGAAGCGCAAAAAAAACCGGCATCTTCCAATGCCGGTTTTTTTGTCAGTGCTATGTGAGCTTACGCCGTGAGCGCTGCCTCC
>JBFEYJ010000011.1:0-31423 GCA_041562215.1 Thiohalomonadaceae bacterium
CCCATCCACTCCAAGGGGGTATTAATCCTCTCCTCGCTGATCGCCTCACGCTACGCCCGCAAGCAACCGCTCTCGCTCTCCGCCAGCCTGGTCTTCGAGCAGAACTACGGCGGCGTAGATGGCGACAGCGCCTCTCTTGCAGAACTCTGCGCCCTGCTCTCAGCAATTGCCGAAACGCCGATCAAACAGTCCTTTGCCACGACCGGCTCCATCAACCAGCACGGCCAGGTGCAGCCCATCGGCGGGGTGAATGAAAAGATCGAAGGCTTCTTTGAAGTTTGCCACACTCGCGGCCTGGACGGCGAACAAGGCGTCATCATTCCCGCCAGCAACGTCAAGAACCTGATGCTTCACCCCGATGTTATCGATGCTTCAAAAGCCGGAAAATTCCATGTCTACTCAGTGGAAACCGTCGACGAGGCACTGAGCCTCCTGACCGGGGTCGAGACCGGTGAAGCTGACGCCAGTGGCAACTATCCGCCAGAAAGCATCAATGGCAAGATTCAGGCCCGCCTTGAGGAGATGGCGCGCATCCGCCAGAGCTTCGGCGACACCCACAGCAAGGACAAAGAGGGCGACATCGGAAAAAAACTGGAAGATTCCGATGCAACGGAAGATTCATGATCAATTCCGGCGCCACCGAATAGCGGCAGGTTTTATCAGGTCCGCCCAGCTCATTTAGCCACCATAACGGCTGTTTACAGCTCCTCCTTCAATGGACTGTTTCGCTTGCTTTCCTGATACCAAGCACGCCGATAATAAGTGTTCAGTGAGTCATGACTTACCGCTCCGTCGTCGCGTTGAACACAAAACCGTTCACTATCCACCACTCCCGATTATTCACCGCTGTTCACCGTTGAGATAGCCGAAAGAATATTAGGGTAACCTGATAGACGTCGTTATCGACAAGGTTTTTGACATCACCTCTGCGCTGCCACTATCCTTGGACTCCCTTGTGTCAGGAATGTGCCAAACTTCCAGCACCTGGCGCGATATCAACCAACGAACAGAACGAAAAAAAACAAAATGGACCGTATGCGTAGGACTTACAGTCTGCGTCAGCGCTACCTGTTTGTAACAGCCTGTCTCAGCCTTCTTCTCATGGGATTCCTCTGGCTGGCACACGCTTATGTCAGTAGCCATGCAGAACAGCACAGGGAAAACTCATCACAGCGTAACCTGGCAGTTCACAGGGTACGCCTGCTGCGCGAGTCATTTCAGGAAACAGCACAGCAGTTTGAGGGGTATCTCTGGTCACCGGATAAAGAGCGGCGCCAGGCAACAATAAGCCAAATCGATAGTGCTCTGGAGCACTTCGAGCAACTCGATAGTCAGCCCTGGTTTATTCATGACAAACGCGTTGAGGTACCACCTGACCTCGGAAATGCAATCAAGACCCTGCGAGCCCGACTGATTGAGGTCATGGAGAAACGCAACGCGCTTGCATCCATGACGAGAGCCAGCCACGGAACGGAAAATACCGAAATCACCGCGATTATCCCTACATTTCGGCTGACAGTTGAGCCGCTATTCCAGCACCTTTGGGCACGGCTGAGCACTCTTGAAGGGAATCTCGAGCACTCTGCTGTGACAGATAACAAGCTGATCGACCATACCGCGAATACACTCAGGCTTGGGATATGGCTGCTGGGTATCGGAGGGATTGGCGTGATTGTCATCAGTTTCCTCTATTTTGAGCGAGGCGTACTCAAACCCATCACCATGGTTGCCGCCGCACTCAAAGAGGGAGCCGGGGGCCAACACAGTGAAATGCCCAAAGCCAACAGCCTGGAGAGCCAGCAACTCATCGATGCCTTTAGCGAGATGCGTATGCAGGTACAGGATCGTCAACGTGCACTGGAACATCAGGCCCTGCGCGATAACCTGACCAGCCTGCCCAATCGCTTCTTCTGGCAGGGGGCGCTCAACAGCCAGTGTGAGGAAGCCAGAGCAAACCAGCACGGACTAGGCGTGCTGATCGTCGGCCTTGACCGCTTCAAAGAGATCAACGACACCCTTGGCCACGCCATCGGAGACCGCGTTTTGCAGCTCTTTGGCGAACGCCTGAAGTATCTATTGCGCAGTAAGGACACCGTTGCCCGCCTTGGCAGCGATGAATTTGCCATTATGCTGCCTGATAGCGGGCAGGAGGAGGCGATCCATATCGCCCGAAAGATCCTCGAAGAGATGGAACACCCCTTCCTGATTGAACAAATCAGTCTCTATGCAGGCTGCAGCATTGGCGTCACTCTCTACCCGAAAACCAGCAGCAGTGCCGAGGAGCTGACGCGACACGCCAGCATCGCCATGTATGCGGCAAAACGTCACAAGAGCGGTTACGCCCTGTACGACCCGAAATATGACATCCACAGCGTGCACAAGCTTTCGTTGGCCACCGACTTACGCAACGCAATCCAGAACAACGATCTTTATCTGGCATTCCAGCCCCAGGTGTCGCCGAGCGACCAGAGCTTGCGTGGCATGGAAGTGTTACTACGCTGGAACCATCCCCTTCATGGTCTGGTCCGCCCCGATGAGTTCATCTCCATCGCTGAACAAACCGCGCTGATCCATCCTCTTACCACCTGGGTCCTGGAGAACACATTTGCTCAAATGGCTGCATGGCGAAAACAGCGCCTGGATTGCGGCATCGTTGCCATCAATATCTCTGTATTCAACCTTCAATCCACCTACCTAATTGAAACCCTGCGCACTCAGCTTGAAAAGTGGCAGGTTCCGGCGGAAAAAATCATGCTCGAGATCACCGAGAGCGCCATGATGGCCGATCCGATCCATGCAAAAACCACATTACAGCAGCTCAGTCGCCTGGGTCTGAAATTGGCCATCGATGATTTTGGTACCGGCTTCTCCTCCCTCGCCTATCTCAAGCAGCTACCGGTAGATGAACTGAAGATCGACAAATCCTTTGTCATGGGAATGGCCGATGATGAGAACGATGCGGTTATTGTCCGCTCCACCATCGACATGGCACACAACCTGGGGCTGAAGGTGGTGGCTGAAGGTGTGGAAAGCCAGGAGGTAAGGGAGCTGTTGGAGATCCTTAACTGCGATCTGCTCCAGGGCTACCATATCAGTCGACCGCTACCCGCCGCTGAAATCGCCGGCCTGCTCTCCCCACTGCATGCGAAGGGAAAGATCCACCACCTTAAGGATTTTCGCTGAAGACAAACGGCATCGCGGTGCTTCGGCGATACTCATCGACCGCCACCACCCGTCCATCCGCCACGCCGGCACGTGCTCTCAGCAAGGCCTGCTCGATTCGCCGGTCGGCTATGTGGTAGCGTGATTCAAGACCGATTTGCTGCAGTGAGGGACACTCCTCATCAAACACATGCCGGTACATCGCCGTCATCATGCCGTAGCGCCCTGACATCAACATATTGGTCGCCCCCTTGATGCGCGCAACCGCCTCTTCATCACGGCTGTAAAAACTTGTCACCAGCATCACCGAAATGGCATGGAGCACGTCATACTGAACGTGGGCAACGAATACCAGAAGTTGCTCTCGGGTTAACGGCACATCGTTTTTCCAGGCAAAGCGGATCATGCCACCGAGCAGCAGGGTAAAGAACTCAGGCACCCCCCACTCCATACCCAGACCGACCGAGGCGAGCGACTCCAGGGGAGTAAAGGCCTCATCACCTGCAACCAGACGCTGGATCAGCACGTTATCAGCTACGCCATGGAGCATCGGTCGATCCTGTTGATCAAACGGAACCCCAAGCCCCTCGAATATCTTCCGGTACATGACGATGTGTGTCACGGAATCGAACAGACCGCCAAGCGAAGGATAATCCTCCACCTCATGGCTGCCGACACCGTATTCATCGGCGATGAGCTGCGCCAGAACGATCTGGGTCAATTCTGATACTCGCTCATTCAACTGCCCATACGGCATCTCCATCACACCTGAAAAACGCCCCAGAGCAAGTGCAACACACTGGCGGGTATTTTTCACCTGGTTGAAATACTGAAGGACAAAGCGGGTCAACTGTTCCTTGGTGAACTCGCCATTGAAGATGCGGATAAAGAAAGGATGTCGCCAGACCGGATGTTCCATCACATGATCATGCAGCTCCAGGAACATCGCCTCCAGCGCGGCCGGATTGAAAGCGGCGGTGCGGGTTAAAGGATTACCGGGTTGATTTTCAGCGATCTCGCGCAGTGCGGAGAATTGCTGATTCAGGCTATTTCGCGGATCATCCAGCTCCCCGATCACCTTTTTAAAATCGGTCACCTGATCCTGCTTGAAGCGTGCCAGCACGGCCTCGGCGTCCATCTGCAGCAGATCAGACAGATGATGGACATTGCCCGGCAGCCTGGGAGTGCCATCAGGCAAAATCTCCAGAAGATCGGAAAACCGTTGGTTCATCGTCAACATTGCCGCACCGCCTTACATATCAATAAATTAGCAATTACTAAATAAAATACCGTTATGGAAAGCAAGTCCACAAGGTGGAGAGCAGGGCAAGAACGAACTGCAGCCCCCTATGGCTATCAAGCGACATAATTCATTGACGTCGTATCGTCCGCCGCAGGATTGCGACAGTCTAACTCACATGGATATATTCATGACAAACCTGATACCAAGACTTACATCAAAATGGCTCCCACCCTAGATGGGGTATCGCTGCCTGAAACACAAGAGCGTGGCAATCGGCTGATAAAGCAAATGCCGTAGGAAGGCCGGCCTGACCGCAATGAGGTCCATTAGCGATAAAAATACGAAAAATCTATAGGCGCCAATCCCACTCGACGAATATTCGCCAGGGGACTCGGCGCCTACAGGATTCAGGAACCGCGTAAACTGATACGCAGTACAGCAAAACCGGTCCCTTTCATCGGATAGACAGATGTCAGGCGCTGTAGTCGGCAATCCCCGGATTGCCCTCCACATTCTTGAGCTTGGGTGTATTGAGCTTACCTACTTTCGTCACCTTCACATCACGCAGGTAGTCCGCGACCACATCCCAGATGGGACGCCCCGGCGATTGTGAGCCGACAGTCGCCCAGCCGGCGACCTTGTACTTCTTGGTCGGCTCGATAGGCGTGCCATCATCAAGTGCCATTTCAGAGACACGCTTGCCCATTGACTCGGTCGGATCGCAGGCGTAGTCCAGACCGCTCACGCGCACCATATCCCCACCCTGCTGGTAATAGGGATCCTCGTTGAACAGATTGTCCATCACATCCTCGAGGATGAGTTTTATCTCCTCCCCGCTCATCTCACGCACATAGGTTTCCGGGTAGGTGGTCCCGGTCTGATCCAGCACATGCTCCATAGTGATCTTCTGTCCCGGCAACACTGTGGTGCCCCACCGGAAACCCGGAGAGAGGGCGATCTGCGCATCGCCAACCACACGCTGGGCATCGCAGATAATCTGGTCGAAGGTGCCATTGAAATTACCGCGGCGATAGAGCAGTTCGCCGGCTTCGGCCAGCTCCTCGGTCAGTTGTCCGAGGTAGGGCTTGCGCACCTCGTCGATAAAGGACTGCATCGCCGCATCGGGCTCGATGAGGTTTGAGAATACCGGTAGCAGACGATAGCGGAAATCCTGCACCTTGCCGCCACGCACGTCCAAGTCCATCACGCCAAGGAACTTGCCGTTAGAACCGGCGTTGGTCACCAAAGTCTGACCACCGGGGTTTTTGACAATGCTTGGCGCCGGCATACCATCATGGGTGTGGCCACCTAGAATCACATCCACGCCGGTGACGATAGAGGCCATCTTCAGGTCAACGTCCATACCATTGTGCGAGAGCACCACCACCACATCCGGCTTTTCATTCTCACGGATCTCGTCGACCAGTTCCTGCAGGTCGCTATCCTTGATGCCGAAGGTCCAGTCAGGTATGAAGCGTGAGGGGTTGGCGATCGGGGTGTAGGGGAAGGCCTGACCGATCACCGCCACACGGACGCCACCGGTCTCACGCATGGAATAAGGCTTGAAGGCGTGACCGGTGTCTTCGTCAAAGCCGGAGAAATCGGAAAAGCGATAATCGAACAATGCATCATCGGTGACTCGCACATTCTGCGCCAGGAACTCACCCTTGAAGGCGTCAATGTTCTTCAGCACCTCGTCATCATTGTAGGTAAATTCCCAGTGACCGGTCATGATGTCCACGCCCAGCCGGTTACAGGCGCCAACCATATCCATTCCGCGAGTCCAAAGAGCCGTGCCGGATCCCTGCCAGGTGTCGCCACCATCAAGTAACAGGCTATTACCATCCCCGCGTTCGGAACGAACACGGTTAACCAGCGTCGCCAAATGGGCAAAGCCGCCAACTTTACCGTATTTGTTCGCCGCGTCGTTGAAATTGAGGTAGGTAAAGGCATGAGCCTCGATGCTTCCGGGTTTGATGCCGAAATGGTCCAGCAGCTTATGCCCGACCAGATGAGGGGCACGCCCATGGGCCTGACCAAGACCAAGGTTAACATTCGGCTCGCGGAAATAGACTGGATTGAGTTGGGCGTGGGTGTCTGTTATATGCAGCAGGCTCACATTACCGAACTTCGGCACTTCATAGAGATCGGAAGGCGCCTTGCGTCCTGAGCTGCCTGGGTTGCAACCCGGTAGCATACCAGCAGCACCGGCAATACCCATTAACTGAATAAACTGACGACGGGAAAAGGACATCTGGGGGGCTCCTATTGAATCATTTGTATCGAATTATTATTACGTACTCTAGCGGCTGAACTATGAGTATAAACAAGCTGACGCACATTGTACCCGGGAAACGCAAAACCGGTGCACAACTCTCGAAGCGGCTATCACAGTGGTGATTAACTGACAAAAACTCACGGTAACAATACGGAGTAGCATCGTTGGCTACTGTGCACTGGCTCATAAATCAGGCAGCGTTCTCTGCAACACCGCTCTATCAGGGCAAAGATTGTCTCGCAGGGCGCAGCTCAGGCGCCTTACTTTCACACCACCAATTTACTATTCTTGGACAAAGAGTCACCCTTTTCAAGAACGACACATCCCGCTGAGAAATAAAACCCTGGCGACTCCCGGTGAGATATCCATTGATGCATATTCGCTGACTACAATCTTATTGATGACAAATCACACAAATACCCCCGAATTTCATCAACTACTTTTCATCTCATTGCATGGGGTGCAGTATATTGCCCGCCGGCACGAAGCGAATTCAGTGAGCGGCATGTCATATCCGTCATATCAGGCAGACAAGATTAGCATTTCATTATAAACTATATGTATTTCAGTAACCGTACTATACTTTTGCCTGCCCCCTATTGATACCATCAATAATAGTGATGGTATTAACGCGCCATCCGGTTAGAATTATGCGCCAGAGCAGGCACGCACTATGGAGTCGATGTGATGACCGGACTTGAAAATGCACAATACGACCTTAGCGACGCACAATTCTCGCTGGAAACCGCCATCGATCTGCTTAGCAGCATCAATGAGGATTCCCAGGCACAGGCGCCGGAGTTGCGCCAAGTTATCCAGCACCTGATGGCCATCAAGAGCGAGTTGGCCACCAGCTATGCAGAGTTGATGGAAGTACAGACCAAAATCGAGCACTGAAACTCATCCTGGCGCGATGACTTCTTTGTCACCGGCCCCACCCACACATGACCGACACCCCCCTTCGTTTATTGCTACGCGTCAGCGTAAAACTGTTTGCTTTGCTCTGTCTGGCAGCCGTCCTCTACACCCTGCTCTCCTCCCTCAGCAACAACATTTCAGAGCAGCCCAAGGCCGCAGCACCACTCATCCATTCTCTGGAGGCGTTCACTGAGACAAAGCCGTATCGTATCGCCTGGGAGATGGGAAACCTGATCCTGGTAAGACGAAACGAAGCGATGATCGCTTCGTTGCAGAATGAGAGTGAGGCTCTCCTTGATCCCCATTCCGAGGACGCCCGCCAGCCTGAAAACCTCTCTCCCCTGATCCGCTCCATACGTCCTGACCTGTTTGTCGCTTTCGACCGCGGGACCGACATTGGTTGTCCACTCAAATGGATCCCACCCGGCAACCGCGAAGCCCCATTACAACCATGGACCGGCGGTTTTCGCGATAGCTGCCGCGGCTCCTGGTATGATGCGGCGGGCAGGGTACTCAAGGGACAACAAGCGGGCCGCAACCTCGATATTCCACCCTACCGCATCCTTGGAGAGGACTTGCTGGAGATAGGCCCTTACGGGGATAATCCCACCCCCGCTAATTGAGGAAACACCATGGCCGATACAACCCATTGCTATATCTATCGCAGCAAGCGCAAGGACGAACTCTACCTGTTCCTGGCCAAGGAAGAGGACTTTGAATGTATTCCTGAAGGGATCTTAAAAAGTCTTGGTCAGTTGGAGAAGGCGATGGAACTCGATCTGACTCCCGAGAGCAAGTTGGCGCGCAGTGATGCAGCCGAGGTGCTCAAAAACCTCAAGGAACACGGTTTCCACATCCAGCTACCACCGCCGAATCCCACGATCTGAAGGGCGAAGTCGAAATTCTTGTGAAGATGTTCTTTCTTTTGTACTTGAAACCAGCAACCTTCATCGACAGTCGACCTTTCCGCATCGCGGCAGGAGCGGCATCCTGCCGCGATTAACTATCGCACACCCTTTATTTCGCGGCTGAAGCCGCTCACACCGGGCATTCCGACTTACGACTATCCCTCTTGAGGAGAGAGGAAATGGAGCACTGCATCCAGGTGGCTGTAGTTGAAGACCACATCACTCTGCTCCTGCACGGTGGGTTTCGCGCGGTAGGCAACCCCCAATCCGGCCGCTTTCAGCATCTTCAGGTCGTTGGCTCCATCCCCCATAGCTATCGCCTGTTTCGGCGAAATGCCGAGCTCTTCGCACAGCTCATTGAGGAAGGCCTCCTTGGCGGCGGCATCGACGATATGCCCGAGGATGCGGCCGGTCAACTTACCGCCATCCTTTTCCAGGACATTGGCACGGGTGTAATCGAGTCCCAGACGCTGCTTGAGCCGATCGGTAAAGAAGGTAAACCCTCCCGAGACCAATGCGAATCTCACCCCGTGCGCCTTTAGTCCGGCAATCAGGGTCTCTGCACCGGGGTTGGGGGAGAGGCGCTCCTCATAGACCTTGCCAAGCACCGACTCATCCAATCCCTCCAAAGTCGCAACACGCTGCGTCAGGGAAGTGGCAAAATCGAGTTCACCACGCATGGCCGCTTCGGTGATCGCCGCTACCTGTGCCTTGACCCCGGCGAAATCGGCGATTTCATCGACACACTCGATATTGATCAGGGTCGAATCCATGTCACTAATCACCAGACGCACATCATCCTGCAGAAAATCCTCCGGCAACGGATTGATGTCAAAAGGCAGACACTGGCGCAACTCGGCCAGACTCTGGCGTGACAATGCCGCGGTGTGGTGAAGACGAAAGTGATCGCCGCATTGTTCCAGCTCGCCACCTCCAGGGGTGATCAGCAGCGCTTTGGCAGAGGCGTCGAGTTCGGGTGTATGAATAATCGTGAGCATAAAAAGTGGCTTGTCTGTGAGTCATGGATGCAAGAGGCATTGTACCACCAGCGGTTGCCGGAAATGACGCCACAGCGGCGCTTTTTTCACCTGACCGCCCGGCGATCTCATCTGTTACCCCTGTACCTCGACTTCGTAGCCGGTGAACTTGCGGACGTTAAGCACCCCGCTATCAAGAATAAGATACTGCCCCTTGATCCCGAGCAGAGTGCCTTCTATCACTGGGCTCTTGTCCAAGTTCAGCGCAGTGATTTTTTGCGGGTATTTCTCGACCGGATAATGCAATCGCGTCACCTCGGCGTCAGGGAGCCGTTGAAGAGCGTGTTCGCCAAAGCGGGTCACAAGTTCCTCCAACTCAGCGCCGCATTTTTCCAAAAGGTCATCACGCAAGGCACCGAGATCCAGCGGCTCGCCATCCCCCCTTAGCATTCTTCGCCAATCGGTGCGATCAGCCACATGAGTCTTGCATATCATCTCAATCAGACCCGACTGGTAACGCGTGGCGACCTTGAATATGGGCAATGCCTCAGTGGCCCCCTGATCGATCCAGCGGGTCGGCAACTGGGTGTGGCGGGTGATCCCCACCTTCAGGCCTGAGGTGTTAGCGAGATAGACGTAGTGCGGCTGCATACAATGCCTCTCGCCCCAGCCGGGCTCACGGCAGGTGCCCTGATCATAGTGGCAAGTCTCCGGTTTCATGATGCAGAGATCGCAACTGGCCAGGCGCTGTGAGCAAGGGTAGCAATGTCCCTGGCAGTAGCTTTTCTTTGTCTTGCGGCCGCAGGCGGTACACTGGATCACACCGCTGTAGATAATGCGCAGTGGCTTGCCTAGAAGCGGCTGCAGCGGCAGCAGGGTTCCGCCGACCGGAAGTGCATACGTCACCACCTGCCCCAGCGTCGCTACCATTTTCTCAAGATTACCTCTTGCCACCCTACCCCCTTTGCACGATAAAACGTTCAATTATAACGAAGTTCAATAATCTCGGTGCTTTGTACCGGATATAGAGAGGTTTTATTGATAACTGACTTGCAGAATCAACACATAGAGAATCCACCTGAAATCATTGCAAAGAGGTGGGCTTCCCCAGCCTTGCCGGGGCTCATGGACGTTATTACCTTCAGGAGGAAAAAAATGTTCCAGTCACCGCCCATTTAGGGCATCGCGTGTCAGTGCTGGCGTTATTGATTCGAATCCCCTAGATTAGGAGGCTTTCAGGAAACGAATAATTCTCATGCTTTTGCGCCGCGCGCCCTTGATCTTTGCCCCCTTCCTGGCCCTTTGCCTGATCCCGACCTGCTGGGCCGGGTGTGACGATCCGCCAGCCCCGGGCGTGAACTGGAGTCGCTGCGACAAGCGCGGCGCTGATCTGGGTGGAGCCGATTTGCGCGGGGCTATTCTCAAGGGTGCCCGGCTCAATGCGGCTGACCTGAGCGCGGCCAGATTGAGCGGAGCCGACCTCTCCTTTGCCGACCTCAGTGGAACGATACTTAACCGTGCACGGCTGGACTCTGCGGGTCTGCTCAGCGCGAACCTCTCCGGGGCGCAGCTTGAGAATGCCCTGCTCGATCACAGCAGCCTTGAAAGAGCCAACCTGAGCGAGGCGCAGATGAGCGGCGCCTCCCTGATAGAGAGCAATCTCTACCAATGCCGGTTCAACAATGCCGTGCTCTCCGGTGCCCGGCTGATGCGGGCGGAGATGAAGCAGGCCGTGCTGGACGGCGCTGACCTTCATGAAGCAAATCTGGAGGAAGCCAATTTGCTGCAGGCCTCACTTGAGAGGACCAACCTGCAAGGCAGCAGGCTGGTCAAGGCAAACCTGGAAAAGACCAACCTCTATTACACCGATTTTCGAGGTGCTGATCTCTTCCGTGCCTCGCTAGTGGGCGCACAGTTGTTCGAAACGCGCTTCGAAGGCTCCCGCCTCGGCGGCGCCCAGTGGGTAGACCGTCGCCGCTGCCGAATGGATGCCGCTGACCGCTGCGATTAACAGTCTCTGTACCAAATACCTTTCTGTCTGATACCACCCGGCCGCATGAGAAGGTTCAGGCCGCCATTTTACCTGCCATTATCTCCAACCCCTCCTGGTCACTGAGCACCGCGCTCAGTGCAGCTTCCAGCTGTGCCTCGTCAAGACCATAACGTTGCAGCATTTCCGCGGGTATCTCCTGGCACTCGCCATCACCGATACCACGCCGCTGCAAAAGCGCATTAGCGATGTAGACAAGATTAGCGTAGACGGCGTAATCACCGGTGTGATCGGGATTGTGATGATCAGTAACCGCCTCCGTCACCTCCCTGGGCAGCTCCCAGGCATCCATCAGCCAGCGCCCCAGCTCTGTATGACTGACACCGATAGTGTCGCGTTCCAGATCCCGCAGATCCTGTTCGGGGTGTCGTCTGAGCGCTTCATTAAGGCGATCGAACTGGCCCGGAAACAGGTGACCGAGCAACAGGATGCCGATATTGTGTAACAGACCGGCCATATAACCGAGGCCGGCAGCCGGTCGGCGACTGAACTCGATCCGGCTGCACAACGCCTGAGTCAGCGCGGCGCAATGGACAGAATGTTGCCAGAAGGCTGTCAGGCCAAGCGGCCCCTCTTTGGGGTTGTTGAAGGCTTTGCCCAGTGCCAGGCCGAGAGCGATGTCCTGAACAAAATCCATTCCCAGCACCCTGACGATGGCCTGCTCGACAGACTCGAGTTTTCCCTGATAGCCATGCAGCGGTGACGTCGCGTAGCGTAACAGCTGGGCGGACAGGCTCGGATCCTGTTCAATCACCGCCGCCAGTTCACTTGCATGGGAGTAAGGATTGTTCTTCAGGCGAATCAGCTCACCGGCGATCCCGGGCATCGCAGGCAACTCGCTGAGCCCCTGCACCTTGCGGCGCATTCGATCGCGCGGAGTATCCGCCGCCCACTCCGCAGGCGCCTTGAGAACAATCTCATGCCCTTTCCATGCATTCTCGTTGAGGTGGGCAAAATCTTCGGCACTGGCACTGACAAAGAGGCCGGGAACGCCGCTGGCAAAGGTGATCTTGTCCATCGTATCAATGGCACAGTCCTGAATGGCGCGAAGGCCGTATGCTTCGGCCAGCGGCGGTACCGCCTGCGGATCACATGAGGACATCAACTCGCGAATATCACTCACTGAACAGGGCTCGAATTCTCGCTGAAAGAGGCGATTGATCGCCTGCAGATCCAGCGCCTGATCAGCACGAATAATGGCCATCAGAGTGAGCTCATCACTTTTCAGCAGCACTGATTTAACAACTTTATCCAAAGAAAAACCGGACAGTGCGACCGTCGCTTCGAAGGTTTCGCCCGCTGCTGTCTGGCGACCCTTGAAACGCCCCTGACTGTTGGCAAGAGCACGGCGTACTGTCGTTGGAATAGTCATAATGCTTCTCCTCATATACAGCTGAGTAAGGCGAGTGCCGATTGGCGAAGAGAAGAATAGGTGGGGTGGAGTTGTGCTGCTGGAAGCCCTATCACAAGGATAGGGGGGATATCGTCACAGATTGACAGGGGATGTCATGAACTGTGATCAGCGCCTCACTGCTCACCAGGGATCTTTCCGCGACTGGCGGCCGATTTACCGAAACGGGTGTGGATTTCATCGAGCAGCGAGTCGAGCTTACGTTGTGTGTATTGTTGCGATGAGTCAAAAAGATCCTCTTGGTGGCCCTCCTCCTCACCAAAATTACTGATCCCCACGCCGACAAGCCTCACCGGTGGTAAAGGCCGTGGCAAACGTTGGGTGAAAAGGATTTGCACCACCTGCCAAATCTCGGCAGTAATATCCGTGACAGCAGGAAGACTTTGCGATCGGGTGAGCGTGGTGAAGTCAGCAAAACGTACCTTGAGCTGCACCGTGCGCCCCTTCAGTTCGTGGGATCGAAGACGGTGGGCGACCTGTTCGGTCAGTGCATGCAGCCAGTCGCGCAGCACCGCGGTATCGCTGATATCAACGGCGAAAGTGGTTTCATTGGAGATCGATTTGGCTTCAGACTCCGAGACCACCGGGCGGTCATCGATGCCGTTGGCCAGGCGCAGGAACTGCTCTCCGCTGCTGCCGAAATGCTGTCGCAACAGTTGCGGCGAGTAGTGGCGCAACTGATCGATAGTGCGAATTCCGAGCTTCTCGAAAGTGGCGGCAGCCACCTTGCCCACTCCCCAGATGCGGCTCACCGGGAGTGGCGCCAGAAACTCGCTTATCTCCTTTTCCGCAACCACCACATAACCATCAGGCTTGTCGATGTCGCTGGCCAGCTTGGCAATGTATTTGTTCGGCCCGACTCCGACCGAGGCCACCAACTGTAGTTCATCCCATACCGCATCCTTGATCTCACGGGCAATCACCGGTGCCGGACCGAATAGTTTGATGCTGCCGGTTACATCGAGAAACGCCTCATCCAGCGCCAACGGCTCAATCTGGGGAGTATAGCGCTGGAAAATCCCATGGATATGCTGCGAAATCGCCGCATACAGGCTATGCCGCGGCGGCAACACCACAGCCTGCGGGCAGAGCCGCAATGCCGTAGCGGTGGGCATGGCGCTGTGGACGCCATATCGACGGGCAATATAGTTCGCCGCCGAGACCACACCACGCCCATCGGCCCGACCGCCGACAATAACCGGCCGCCTGGCCAACTCGGGGCGCTCGCGAATTTCTACCGAGGCGTAGAAGGCATCCATGTCGAGATGAATGATTTGGCGAGACACAGCGATCAAGGATAGAAAGAGGAACGGAAATTATAGAGATGGAACCAGACAATTGCAGCCCCCTTGACAGCACCATTGTTCAGCAGTATTTTCTGTAACAACAGAAATAACGAAAAACTCAAAAACGATGAAACTGACTTCAACGCAACAGAAATTCATCCTGCACTGGGGCGAAATGGGCTCCCGCTGGGGGGTTAACCGTACCGTGGCGCAAATCCATGCGCTGCTCTACCTCTCACAGGAACCGCTGAACGCAGAAACCATCAGTGAAACCCTCGGTGTGGCCCGCTCCAACGTCAGCACCAGCCTCAAGGAACTGCAAAGCTGGGGACTGGTGAAAGTGGTTCACGCCATGGGTGACCGGCGGGACTATTTCGACTCCTTCAAGGATGTCTGGGATATCTTCATGATCATTCTGGAAGAGCGCAAACGCCGCGAGCTGGACCCGACCATGACCATCCTGCGTGAATGCGTGTTAGAGAGCGAAGATGACAAAGCAACAGACCCCGAGGTCAAGGCTCGCATTGAGCATACGCTGGAGTTTCTCGAACAACTCACCGGTTGGTACGAACAGATGAAGCGCCTGGACAGAAAAACCCTGGCCAAATTAATGACCATGGGCGCCAAAATTCAGGGCCTGCTGGGCAAATAAAAAAAATTAACCATCTATTTCTGCTTCTACAGAAATAACTGACAAAAGGAGAATGCAATGAATGGCCGTGTCCTCATCCTTACCATCGAAACCATTCTCAGCCTGGGGATCAGTACCGTTGTCCTTTATCTGCTGCGGCCGATATTTACAGAAACTTCTAGAGGAGATTTGGCAGGGGGAAACACGCGCCCTCTTCTGAAGGATCGTGACCCGCCGGATGTTACTGATCTCACCATTCCTGCTCATGCTGCCCTTCAGTCACAGCCTCTCACCGCAGTCCATCACCTTTGCACAGATCATTCGCGATGCCCTGCTGCCTATCCTGCTTGGGCAGTTCATCAGCCTGCTCATTGCTGGGATCCTCATGCAGTTCAGTCATCAGGACAGCGGCACACAAACCAAAGCACTTCCGGTTTGGCCACCGGTGGAGGAACAGTGAGATGAATATTCTGCTTACGGGCGCCAGCGGTTTTATCGGTTCCCACCTTCTACGGGAACTGTATGCACAGGGACACAACATTAAGGCCTGCGTGCGCGATCCTGCCTTGGCGGAGAAACGCTTTTCCGGCCCCGAGTATATCGACGATGACTTCAGCAAGGATGTCAGACCGGAAAAATGGCACCCAAGGCTCGAAGGGGTCGACATCGTCATCAACACTGTCGGAATCATCCGCGAAAGCGCGACCCAGCGCTACGACACCCTTCATCGTGATGCACCCATTGCCCTTTTCCAGGCCGCGGCCAACTCAGGAGTTCAGAGAATCATCCAGATTTCGGCGCTGGGTGCCGATGCCTCGGCCCAGAGTCATTACCACCTGAGCAAACGTTCCGCCGATGATTACCTGGCAGAACTGCCGCTGGACTGGGTCATTCTCCGCCCCTCTATCGTCTACGGTCCGGGAGCGAAAAGCATGTCCCTGTTTCGTGCACTCGCGGCACTTCCTCTAACGCCGGTGGTTGGGGACGGCCGCCAACCCATCCAGCCAATCCATATCGATGACCTGGTCCATGCAGCGGTTCACTGCATACAGGACCCGGAGGATATCCGCAGGAAGATTGATCTGGTTGGGCCTAAACCGATCACCATGCTAAAACTGCTGCAACTACAGCGTCAATGGCTGGGACAGGGGCCTTTGCGCCCATTGCCGGTCCCTTACCCGATGTCCCTGCACCTTGCCGGAGTGAGTGGTTTCCTGGGTAACACCCCGCTCAACAGGGAGTCGGTGCAGATGCTCCAGCGTGGTAACACAAGCGATGTAAACGCTTTCTCTGAGTACTTCCATTTCACACCACAGGGTATTCAGGAAGTCCTGTCACGTACCCCGGCAACGGTGGCCGACCGGTGGTATGCCGGACTCTACTTCCTACGCCCCCTGCTCCGCATCAGCATTGCCCTGGTGTGGATACTTACGGGACTCTCGTCAGCATTTTTCTACCCGACACAGGAGAGTTATGTCCTGCTGGAGAGGACCGGCATCAGCGGTGTGTTGGCGCCGCTAATGCTCTACGGTGCCGCCGCGCTCGATCTATTGTTGGGCTTCGCGGTGCTCTTTTCCATCCGACTACCGATAGCAGCCTTGATGCAGGTTGTCATGATGTGCGGCTACAGCCTGATCATCAGCGTTGCACTGCCCGAGTTCTGGCTACACCCCTTCGGTCCGGTAACTAAAAACCTGCCGTTGATCGTCGCCACCCTGATAATGCTGGTCATGGAGAAACGCTGATGGATTACCTTGCGCTCAAATCCATCCACATCCTCAGTGCCATCCTGCTTTTTGGTACCGGCCTTGGCAGCGCCTTCTACAAATACTTCACCGACCGTAGCGGAAACCTGGCAGCCATCGCAGAGACAAATCGCCTGGTGGTGCGTGCCGACTGGCTGTTTACCACTCCAACGGTATTCATTCAGCCCATCAGCGGCTTTGCGATGATGCATCATGCTCACTGGCCACTGGAGACACCTTGGCTTGTTGCCGCCACGGGCCTCTTTATCTTCGCCGGATTGTGCTGGTTACCTGTCGTCTGGCTGCAGATCCGTATGCGCGATCTGAGTCAAATGGCGCATGTCCATAACCAGCCCCTGCCTGAGACTTATCACCAACTGGCACGCCTCTGGTTCCGGCTGGGGATCCCCGCTTTCACCGCCATGGTGGCCACCGTACTGCTAATGGTTTTCAAACCCGCCCTCTAGGAGAAGTGTGATGGAAAAGGAAAATATGCAACCCGTGATCCGTGAAGCTCTCGGTACTGACTGGGAAAACCTTCACCCGGCTGTTCGTCGTCACTACAACATCAGTGCAGACGGAACCGCCCGACTGAAACTCAACGGAACCATGGTTGAAGTGAACCATGCCTCAATCATCAAACCGTTCATCTGGATCGCACAATTATTCGGCGCTCTGGTTCCTTATCGTGGCAGGAATTTACCAGTCGAAGTCATCAACTCGGCCCGAAAAGGAAGTAACACCCTGTTCTGGCAACGCTGCTTTTATTTCCCGGGCAAGGAGCCGTTTCACTTCATCTCCCGCATGGAAACACTGGAAAATAATGAAATAGTCGAGTATGTCCGTTACAACCTGGGAATATGCATGGCAATGACGGAACAGGACGGGGCACTTTGCTATACAAGCCGGGGTTACCTATGGAATCTCGGCCCGTTCAAGCTACGTATTCCCGACTGGTTGATGCTCGGAAACGCCAAAATTATCGAGCGGGGAATCGACAACAAAACGGTAGAACTCGATTTCAATATTCATCACCCGCTTTTTGGCCACACATTCACCTATTCCGGCAGCTTCGAGCTGGAGGAATAGATAAGGACTCATTGTACAGCCCCCTTGACTCATCTCAGCCTGCCGCCGGTAGTGAAAATTCTCCGTCTGATCTGTTATGGTCGTATTTTGTATTATCTGGATATGTTATCCATAAGGACGAAACGTAACGTTGAGCACCCCGACTCACAAGGAGCTTCGCCGTGCGTATCACAACATTGACATTGACCGTCGACTATCGCTCTCTATGAGCGGAATATTGTAAGGAAGATTCATGGAACTGACGCTGTATCAAATTGATACCTTTACCAATCGCCTGTTTAAAGGAAACCCGGCCGCGATTTGCCCGTTGCACCAATGGTTACCGGATCGAACCATGCTAGCCATCGCCATGGAAAACAACCTCTCTGAGACGGCCTTTTTCGTGCGTGAGGCCAATGGCTGGCGCATCCGCTGGTTCACCCCGGTAACAGAAGTGAAGCTGTGCGGCCATGCCACTCTCGCTGCCGCCTATGTCTATTTTCAACATATCGACTCTGACGCCGACCAGGTGGTGTTCAACTCATTGAGCGGACCGTTGACCGTCAATCGCGACAACGAAATGTTAACCCTCGACTTCCCCATACAACGGGCAGAGCCGCGAGAAGCACCAACGATACTTGGCCATGCCCTTGGCGCCGAAGCACAGGAGGTGCTTGCCGCCGATGACTGGCTGGTGAGGCTGGATAGTGAAGAGACACTTCGCCATCTCGACCCTGACATGAGCCTCCTGAGGCAGCTTGATCGTCGCGGTGTGATCGTCACCGCCGAAGGCCGTGATTGCGATTTCGTGTCGCGATTTTTCGCACCGAAGTACGGCATTGACGAGGACCCGGTTACAGGCTCCGCTCACACCATTCTGACCCCTTACTGGAATGAAAGACTGGCTCGTAATCCCCTGCACGCCCGCCAGCTTTCGCCCCGAGGGGGAGAGCTGCAGTGCCTGCTCCATGGCGAGCGCGTCCTTATCAGCGGGATGGTTGCCCCCTACCTGAAGGGAACCATCACACTCACCCAACAAGACCTTGCCTAAACCATGTGGGGTATACCAATTGAACGCTATGTCTTCTTTCTTTGCAGTGAGATCAACGGTGCCAAAGAAAGAAACCTCTCCTACGTACCCTATGGTGTAGGGAGCCGGCAGGCTGTTATCTTAACCTCATGAATATTTTCTGACTTACCAGGGTTACCCATCATGTCCCTCGATAATGGTTACGTCACGGCGGAGTATCTGCAAACGATGGCGGAAAAAATGCGTGTGTTTAAACAACTAAGCTACGAACACATGGAGGTCAACACAAGCGATACACTGCTCGACATCGGCTGCGGTCCCGGTGTGGATACTATCCCACTGGCTGAACTACTCGATGACCGCGGCAAGGTAATCGGCATTGACACCGATGAGGCGATGCTGGCTGAAGCAGACAAGGCAGCCCGGGAGACTCCATACTATTCGCGAATCGAACACCGACCGGGAACGGCCACAGACCTGCCACTGGAAAACGAAACCATCGACGCCTGCCGCGCAGAAAGGCTGCTCCAAGTGCTACCTCCAGAACTCGAACAGTCCGTTGTTGCCGAGCTGGTGCGGGTTACCCGCCCGGGAGGTCGCATCGTGCTGGTTGATGCCGACTGGAGCAGCGCCAGTATCGATTTTTCCGACCCTCATCTGGAGCGGCGGTTGATGGAATTCTTTACCCTGCAGATGCGCCCCAATGGCATCGCCGGACGACGCCTCTATACGCTATGTCGGGATCACCGGCTCCAGGAGATCCGCGTCGATATTGCCCCCATGCGACAGCAGCGTTCCAGTGACACCCCTTTCGGTGAGTGGCTGGTCAACACAGCAACCCAGGCAGGGATTATCACCACTGAGGAGGCACGGCGATGGCAGACCGAGTTGCAGGAGCGGGACCGGCAGCAGCGTTTTCACGCCTGCGTCAACATGGTGATCGTCAGCGGCAAAAAACCGGGGGAAAAGACTTAAGTCGGAGAAGCCTTCAGCACCTGGAAATTAACGCTATTTCACCCATACATTCAGCTTTTTTTCAGGTCGGGTAACCGAAGCGTGTTCCGAGAATCGTGCACCTCTTCACTCAGCCTCAGACACCCTTCAAGTAATTGACGGTTTCCGCCCAACCTGGCTTAAATTCACATTGAAAAAATCACCTGTAATCTTTGCGTATATTAATACCTGCTTTTATACTGAATTTCCCGCAAGATGAACCGTGGGAAACAACAACACAAAAGGAGACACTTTCATGAAGAAAACCTTAGTAACTACCTTTACCGTCGCAGGGCTCCTGGCTACCCTCCTGTTCAGCGGAGCCTCGGCTGCAGAGATTGCCAAGAAGAAGCAAACCCCTCAGGGACTGTATCTCACCGCTGTCGAGGCCAATGACCTGGTAAAGAAAAGCAGCAAGGAGATCCTCTTTCTCGATGTCCGCACACGCGCAGAAGTCGACTTCCTCGGTATGCCCACCACTGCCGATGCCAATATCCCCTACATGCTCGAAGGTGACTGGGCACAGTGGGACGAGAAAAAGAGCACCTTCAAACTCTCGCCCAATAGTGGCTTTCTGCCCGCCGTGGAAAAGCAACTGGCGAAAAAGGGGCTAAACAAGAAGAGCAAAATCGTATTGATGTGTCGCTCCGGTAGCCGTAGCGCCAAGGCAGCCAAGTTGCTTTCCCAAGCAGGCTACAAGAACGTCTACTCAGTGGTGGACGGGTTCGAAGGCGACAAGGCCAAGGAGGGTCCCCACAAGGGCCAGCGTGTCGTCAATGGCTGGAAGAACGCCAACCTGCCCTGGAGCTATAAGCTCGACAAGGAGAAGATGTACTGGGAGATGTAATCTCTCCATCATCACAAATAAGCCGGCTCTTTCAGCCGGCTTTTTTTGGGTGTCTCACTGACGCGAGGTGAATCAAGACCGATTCGCCGTGAGCGAATTGGAACAGCTCCGCCGGCCCTGAAGACGAAATCAATGGATGGACTTCATCAAAAGTGACCTGGACGCGGGGCAGCCCCCGCGATAGCTCAACCATCGAGAAGCGACACAAACATCACTTTTTCAACTTGGCAAACGCTTCAGCCATCGCCCCGCCCATGGCAGGCTGGTTATCCCTTTGCGGTTTCCCCTTGCCTTGCCCCCTGTTCTGATGACGCATTTCCGCACCACCCGGTTTTTTGCTTCCAGCCGGATCGCCGCCGCTTCTCGGATCATCGCTCATACGCATGGAAAGACCGATGCGCTTACGCGGGATATCCACCTCCATCACCTTTACCTTGACCACATCACCCGCCTTGACCACCTCATGCGGGTCCTTGACGAATTTATCGGCCAGTGCGGAGATGTGTACCAGACCATCCTGATGCACACCGATGTCGACAAAAGCGCCGAAATTGGTGACGTTAGTCACTACGCCTTCGAGGATCATGCCGGGATTGAGGTCCTTGAGATCCTCCACGCCCTCCTTGAACTCAGCGGTCTTGAACTCGGGACGAGGGTCGCGACCAGGCTTGTCGAGCTCCTTGATGATATCCTTCACCGTCGGCTCACCGAACTTCTCATCGGTAAAATCATTCGCCGCAAGAGAGTTAAGGAATTTACTGTCACCGATCAGTGAACCCATTTGCCGCCCTGACTGCAGCAGGATGCGCTCGACCACAGGGTAGGCCTCCGGGTGCACTGCCGAGGCATCAAGCGGGTTATCACCGTTCATGATGCGCAGGAAGCCGGCACACTGCTCAAAGGCCTTCTCGCCCAGACGCGAGACCTTCAAAATTTCTTTACGATTTTTAAACGCACCATGCTCATCACGATAAGCGACGATATTGGCGGCCAGCGCTGCAGAGAGTCCGGCAACCCGGGTCAGTAGCGGCGTCGAAGCGGTATTGATGTCCACGCCCACCGCATTCACGCAGTCTTCCACCACCGCATCTAGCTGTCGGGCCAGCCGGCTCTGGGAGACATCATGCTGGTACTGGCCGACACCGATTGATTTGGGATCGATCTTCACCAGCTCCGCCAGCGGATCCTGCAGACGACGGGCGATGGATACAGCGCCACGCAGGGAGACATCGAGATTGGGGAATTCATTGGCCGCAAACTCCGAGGCGGAGTAGACCGAAGCACCCGCCTCGCTGACCATGATCTTGGTAAGCTTGAGCTCCGGGTGGAGCTTGATGAGGTCCGCCGCCAGCTTGTCGGTCTCGCGTGAGGCAGTGCCATTACCGATGCTGATAAGGTCCACGTTGTGCTTTTTCGAAAGTTCCGCCAGCAGATGAAGCGATTGGTCCCACTGGTTTTTCGGCACATGCGGGTAGATAGTGGCGGTATCCAGCAGCTTGCCGGTGGCATCGACCACCGCCACCTTTACCCCGGTGCGCAAGCCCGGGTCGAGACCCAGCGTGGCGCGTGGGCCGGCGGGGGCAGCCAGCAGCAGGTCATTGAGGTTCCTGGCGAAGACCTTGATCGCCTCCTCCTCAGCCTCCTCACGCAAGCGTGATTTCAGGTCAGTGTCGAGGTGAGTGAAGATCTTCACCCGCCAGGCCCAACGCACCACCTCTTTTAGCCAGCGATCGCCAGGGCGCCCCTCGTCACGGATCGCCTTCTGCACCGCGATCATGCGCTCGGCCACCCCCGCCTCACCGGGCTTGAGCTCGGCATCCTCCGGCAAAGAGAGATCCAGATTGAGCACCCCCTCCTTACGACCGCGGAACAGTGCCAGCGCCCTGTGTGAGGGGATGGTCTTGACGGTTTCTGCAAAGTCAAAATAATCGGAAAATTTCGCCCCCTCCTGTTCCTTGCCCTCGGCCATCTTCGAGGCAAGAACCCCATGCTCCCACAGGTAGTCGCGCAGCGTGCCCACCAGCTCGGCGTCCTCGGCAAACTCCTCCATAAGAATTTGCTTGGCTCCCTCCAGCGCGGCGGCGATATCCGGCACCTCTTTGTCCTTGTCGACATAACCTGCCGCCTCCGCCTCCGGATCCAACGAGGGATCGGCAAACAAAGCATGAGCCAGCGGCTCCAAACCAGCCTCTCGAGCAATCTGCGCCTTGGTGCGTCGCTTAGGCTTGTAGGGCAGGTAAAGGTCTTCCAGGCGGGTTTTGGTATCCGCCGCCAGCACAGCGGCTTTCAGCTCCGGAGTCAGTTTGCCCTGTTCATCGATGGATTTGAGCACCGCTGTGCGTCGCTCCTCCAGCTCGCGCAGGTAGATCAGCCGCTCTTCCAGGTTACGCAGTTGAGTATCATCCAGCCCCCCGGTCACCTCCTTGCGGTAACGGGCGATAAACGGCACCGTCGAACCCTCATCCAGCAGACCCACAGCGGCCTCCACCTGATTGACGCGGACATTGAGCTCATCGGCGATGCGTTGGGCAATGGACATGGACTTCACCTGATTCGAAAGACAGAAAGGCAGGGATAGTAACAAAGGGCGGAGAAAGGCGGAATCTTGACATTCGGCATATCCCTCGCAATGTGAAGTATGCCCGCTGCATAGCGTCGGGCCACGCTCGGTGTAGGGCGATTTCGTGCTAAAATCCTGCAACATCAGCACAGCAAACCGACAGATACCCATGAGCAACGATCCGAAATCAACCGTCCGTATGACTGAATATAGCCATGGCTCCGGCTGCGGCTGCAAGATCGCCCCCAACCTGCTGGAGGAGATCCTCAACAGCGGCTTTGCCATCACCCCTGATCCGAAGCTGCTAGTGGGCAACGACTCGCGTGACGATGCCGCCGCCTACGATCTGGGAGACGGTCGTTCGGTGATCAGCACCACCGACTTTTTCATGCCCATCGTCGATGACCCGTTCGAGTTCGGCCGCATTGCGGCCACCAACGCCATCAGCGACATCTACGCCATGGGTGGCAGTCCGATGATGGCGATCGCTATTTTCGGCTGGCCTATCGACAAGTTGGGACCTGAGGTGGCCAGCAAGGTGGTGGATGGTGGCCGTGCCGCCTGTGAGGATGCCGGGATCCCGCTGGCCGGCGGTCACTCCATTGACTCGCCGGAGCCCATTTTCGGCCTCGCGGTCACCGGCATCGTCAACAACCACCACCTGAAGCAGAACAACACCGCCGAGGCAGACTGCCTGCTTTACCTGACCAAACCCATCGGGATCGGCATCCTCACCACCGCGCAGAAGCAGAAGAAGCTCCAGCCGGAGCATGAGCGCATCGCCCCCGAAACCATGTGCCAACTCAACAAGATAGGCGCGGCTCTAGGACAGATTGACGGGGTGAAGGCCATGACCGACGTCACCGGCTTCGGTCTGCTCGGTCACCTGCGCGAAATGTGCGAAGGCAGCGGTGTACGCGCTGAGATCGACTATGCTGCCGTGCCCAAGTTGCCGCATGTGGAAGAGTACCTGGCGATGGGCTGCTCACCGGGCGGTGCTCAGCGCAACTTCGACAGCTATGGCCACAAGATCGCCCCGCTGGAAGAGAGCAAGCGCCAGTTGCTGTGCGATCCGCAAACCTCCGGCGGCCTGCTGGTGGCTGTCAGCCCCGATGCCGAGGCCGAGTTTATCGCCGCCACTGTTGCCGCTGGGCTGGAGCTTGCGCCCATCGGGCGTCTGCTCAAACCCGCTGATGAGCCACTGATTACGGTGAAATAAATTCATGGAACTCCCCCAAATCGAGGATTTTCGCCGCCTGCTCCTTGAAGATACTCCACTGCTAGACGTCCGGGCTCCGATCGAATTCGAGAAAGGGAGCCTCCCGCTCGCTGAGAACCACCCAATCATCAACGATGAGGAACGACACCTCATCGGCACCCGTTATAAAGAGATGGGGCAGGATGACGCGATGGCTCTGGCCTATGACCTGGTCTCCGGCGAAACCCGGCAGAACCGCATCGATGAGTGGCAGCATTTTGCCACCCGACACCCCGATGGCGTCCTGTTCTGCTGGCGCGGGGGAATGCGCTCAAAGCTGGCCCAACAGGCCATTTATGAGGAGAGCGGGATCCTTTACCCGCGCATCAAGGGGGGGTACAAGGCGCTTCGCCAATTCCTCCTCGATGAGCTGGAGATCTCCACCGCGAGCATCTCATACCTCCGTATCGGCGGACGAACCGGCGTTGGCAAAACCCTTTTTCTCAACACCCTGCCCCACAGCATCGACCTGGAGGGAATGGCAAGGCACCGCGGCTCGGCCTTCGGTCCACGAGCGATCCCCCAACCAAGTCAGGCGGATTTCGAGAATGAGCTCTCGATTGCCCTGCTAAAGTACCGCTCCACCTCACAGGTCCCACTGGCTATCGAAGATGAGAGCCGCAATATCGGCGCGGTGATGATTCCTGAGCATCTCTTCAAAAAACTGCGCCAATCACCGCTGTTGCTACTGGAAACACCAAGAGAAGAGCGTGTCGAGATCAGCTTTCAGGAATATGTTGTAGATACCCTGAAAGAGTATCAGCACTACTACGGCGAAGAGCGAGGTTACTCACTCTGGTCCGAATACCTGTTAGGCAGCATCGACAAGATCAAAAGACGTCTGGGTGGTGAACGTCACGCCGCCTTCCGTACGATGCTTGAGCAGGCCATTGATGCCTATCAGGCAAACACAGACGGAGCCCTGTTCAAGGAGTTGATCGCCGAGCTGCTGTTCAATTACTACGACCCGATGTACGACTATCAAATCAGCAAAAATGAAGAGTTAATTGCCTTTCGCGGCGATGCCGCAGAACTGAGCGCCTATATCAAGGAGCTATCCGCCAAGTAGGGTTGAGGGAGAGCCTGTCTGCATGAAAGTAATACCCTAGTCATGCCTTCACTTCACAGAAGGTATGGATCAGGTGTTCCAGCTGCGTCATATCGACAGGCTTTGAAACGCAGTAAGTCATGCCAATGCCCATGTATCTATCAACATCTTCTTTGAATATATTGGCAGTGACGGCGATGATAGGTATCGTCACGCCACCGCTGCGCAGCCTTTTGGTCGTCTCCACCCCATCCATCACCGGCATACTGATATCCATAAGGATCAGGTCATGATCTCCATGGGCATAAGCACTCATCACCTCCTGTCCATCAGCCACCACCGTCACCTCATGGCCCATCCGCTCTAGAAAGTCCCGCATCAGTACCTGGCTAATGCGATCGTCATCGGCCACCAGAATCCTGAGACCATGCCCCCTATCCGGCAATAGACTGTTAGCGGCTGGCAATAAGTGTTTATTGCGGCACTCCTTCAGAGGAAGATCGAAAAAGAAACGGCTGCCTTCACCCACCCGACTCGTGAGCCCCAGCTCCCCTCCCATCAACTGCACCAGGCGCTGCGAAATCGAAAGGCCAAGCCCGGTCCCCCCAAACTGGCGCACCACGCTTTCATCCAATTGCGTAAACGGTGAAAATACGAGCGTTTGCTTCTCCTCCGCTATGCCTACCCCGGTGTCGACAACCTCAAAACCGAGCCGCCCCTCCTCCGTCGATAAGGCAACATTGAGCTCAACCTTCCCACCCGAGGGGGTGAACTTAATCGCATTGTTCACCAGGTTGCCGAGCACCTGGTTAAGGCGAAGACTATCACCAATGATGTGGCTGGGAGTCCCGGGCTTGATATTTATAGCGAATATCACCTTTTTATCCTGAGCCGTGACGGCGAAGATCGAAATCGCCTCCAACTCCTTGCGCAGCTCATAGCAACGCTCTTCAACCGTCATCTTGCCATCATCGATTTTAGACAGATCGAGGACATTACCGATAATTCGGCTCAACACGCTACCACTGGAGCGAATGTAGTTCAGTCGCTCGATCTTCAGCGCTTCCGACTCCTCCCTCAACAACATTTCAGTGAAACCGATAATGCCATTCAAAGGCGTGCGTATTTCATGGCTCATACTGGAGAGGAAGCGCGATTTGCACCCTGCCATGTGCAGCGCATCGCGCTTTGCCGCTTCCATTTGGTTCATGATCTTATGAATGGTGTTGTCATAGTAATCGAACAGAACCACCACCAGCGCCAAAAGAAGAAGCGAAGAGAGGATATCAGTGGCCGTAAGATTAACCACAAAGAGAGGCTGCAACAGATAAATAAAAAATAGAATAGCGGTTGCCCCCATCACTCTATTTCGCACCCTTGCACCGCCTAACCCCTGCGCCACAATAAGAAGAATGACAAACCATAAAAGCCGCATGCTCTCATTGTTGGCCAACACAAGATTAGAGGTAAATATCAGGAACAGACTGAGCAACAACAGGTTTCTGGTGGCAATGTAGCGTTCGATCGAGCACCGGCCATACCACAGCAACAATACCTGAAACACAGAAAAGAGTAGGCAATTGACACCGTGCGCTGTTGAGGAATAGGAGAACCACTGACCGAGATGGAGAATACCGACCAGCGGGCTTGAGATCGCGGCCATGAACAAAGTGAAGTTGAGGAACTTCATCCTCATCTCCATCAAGGGGTCTTTACCCTGAAGGTCATAACCGTCATGTATGAGGTTTTGTAACAGGTTGAAAAAAGGCTTCATGGGTGGTGAAGTATCCAGAGAAACGTCTTTATTTGCTACCACCTAACATGAATCGTCAAGTGATTTCGGCACGAAATAAATGCCACATGTGAGCTCCCTATCCCAGCAACCCCGATAAGCTCCGTTGTGCATAACGAGTCTCTCACGGCAATCGATAATGAGTCGGCGTACGACAGAACGACAAACCCGTAGATGGATTTTATCACTGCTATGAAGTGAATAAAGGAATAACCGGTCATCCGAACGTGACCTACCGCAGAAGACGGTACTGGTAGCTATAACCGGTGGCCGCCCAATAAATCACAAAGCAACAGAACTCAAACACAGGGAGATGAAGTGCTGAGCGAAGACATTAACTGTTTCTCGCAATGAAGAGCGCTTGAGGTAATATCCCTCCGCCCAGACAGTATTGCGCTACGCGCCGCATCAGCATTACACACCAGGCACCCCATTGCGATTGCACCACTCCGACCGGCAACGGGCAGAACTGGCGATTCAGTCAACCGTGGCATAACGGGCCAGACGCAACGGACCCAGATCGTTGAGACCATTGCCACGGATCAATGATCGGATATCCGCGACATAGGCCACTCCCCTCTCCGAATAGCTCAGCAAGCCGCCGGCCAGGGTCAACGCATCCGGTTCCAGCCCCTCCTTCCGCTGATTTGCCCGCAACTGACGCAGACGCTTGTAGGCGCGATGGCGGTTGAGGTTATTAAGATAGGAGCGTACCGACTCCCGCAGGTTCGCGAAGCGGCGCACATAGTGCTCGGCGCCCTGTCTGCGACGAAGCGGCAATATCCCCTCCTCCACGCGGTAGGTCCACTCACCGAACAGGTTGTTTGCCTCTCGACTGAAGCGAGAAGTTCCCCAGCCAGTCTCATTGGCGGCCTGGGCCAATGCCAGCCCGACAGGAATCACATCGACTCGCTGATAAAGTCGCTCAAGCAAGGCCGCATCAATCCCCGCAGTCACATGCAGACCGTGTTCCTCAAGCAGCCTTTGTAAACGAGCCTGCTCGACCACTGAACCGAAGTTACCGTTACGCATCACCCCCTCTAACCAACGACGATCATGGCGTAATTGCGCGTTTTCAGCCACCACCAGTGGCAACAGGGCACGGAAAAACAACGATTTCTTCTTCTTGATATCGAGGCGATCGATATCGGGCGGGAATTGACTGATCGCCAGCGGCGGGACCTCGCTCTGTGGCGGCCAGACATAACCGATATCATCAAACAACGATTCAAGGTCACTGGCTGTCACTGTCTCTACCGGCACCATCGGCACCACCTCACCGGTATAAGGGACGGCATGATCCACCGACACGAAACCGGTCAAAAAAAGAGCGGTGATGACGGGGAAAAAGGAGGCTCCGAATGATAATGAAAAATGGCGCCAATCCCTGAAATAAATTTGCACAAGGGTCTTCATGACCGGCGCATTATGGCCGGGCCATCTTCAGCCTGCAAGTAACCACTTTTGCCAGGCAAGGAACAGTTCAGGATTGGATGCCGCCACAACCGATCGTGGCATCAGCCCCTGATAGAGCACCGGTTCATTCTGCAGTGTTGAAGACAGGCCCCCTGCCTCGGCAAGAATCAGTTGCCCGGCAGCGTAGTCCCATAGTTTCTGTCCACCATGCAAATAGAGATGGCAACGCCCGGTAGCGATCATGCACCAGTCGAGCGCACCGGAACCAAAACTCCGCTGAGAACTATAAGGGGGCTGAGTGGCCAGACGAGCAGCCAGCTCACCATCGAGACGCTTGAAATCAATCAGCCCCATACTGCGCGAAATCGGTGGTAACTGCGCAGACGACGGCAGCAGTCCCCCATTAAGGGTCGAGCCCCTACCCTTTTCCGCGGCAAAACATTCATCACGTAGCGGATCGTAGATAATCCCCAGCACCACCTCACCACCGCGAATCAGAGCCAGGGAGACGCAAAAGTAGGGAATGCCCGCAGCAAAATTACTGGTGCCGTCAAGAGGGTCGAGCAGCCAGAGGCCCTCCTTACTGCCATCAAGTAGCGCCTGCTGGGCATCGGCGGACATCTCCTCACCCAGCAAAGGGATCCGCGGCCACTTTTTCAGCAGCTCATCCCGCACCCGCTGCTGCATCGAAGTATCTGCCTCGGTGACAACACTGCCGTCAGTCTTAATTTCACGTTCGACACGGGCAAAACGCGGCAGGAGCTCCTCGCGGGCAGCGGTCACGAGCAGGCTCTGCAGCTCTTCTATCGGCGGATTCATGAGGAAAAGGCTCCATTTGGGCAGTCAGCTTCAGACTCTATAGGGGTACGGCTTCGCTTAGGCAAGGCCACGACTCCCGACAGATAAAAAAATAGCCGGGCACACACCAAAAAGATGAGTGATAGGCGATATTTTTTCGCGCTGTAGCCGACCGGAGAAAATGACAGACAAGCAGACAGGAATACCATTCCAACGTAATGCAGGATCGTGATACGCATAGACCCCCTTTTTCTTTCCATTTACGCAATCGACACTCCGCGTCAGCTGCTTATTATTCCTTCAAAACAATCCGTGTATTGTTATGACACTGCTCTATAGCTGTTTATTGTTATGACGCCAGCGAACACCGAAGTCACATTCGCTGACGTTCATGGCCGGCTTTGCCAGATAAAACGTTGCTTATCCTAACCAAACGCGGGCATTACGGAACATACGCATCCACGGACCGTCCTCACCCCATTCATCAGGATGCCAGGAGTGCTGCACGGCGCGGAACACCCGCTCAGGGTGCGGCATCATAATAGTGAAGCGACCGTCAGTGCTGGCGAGACCGGTGATGCCCAGCGGCGAGCCATTGGGATTGGCCGGATAGATCTCGGAAGGATCACCGTAGTTGTCCACATAACGCAGTGCCACCTGCTGCTTGCGCAACGCCTCCTCCGGGCTGTGACCGTGACGGAACTCTGCACGGCCCTCGCCGTGCGCCACAGCAATAGGCATGCGCGAGCCTTCCATGCCCTGCAGGAATAGCGACGGCGACTTCATCACCTCCACCATCGCCACACGAGCCTCGAACTGCTCGGACATATTGCGCACGAAGTGAGGCCAGCCTTCAGCACCTGGGATCAACTCGTACAGATTGGACATCATCTGGCAGCCGTTGCAGACACCAAGACCAAAGCTGTCCTCGCGCTGAAAAAAAGCTTCAAATTCATCGCGGGCGCGCGGATTGAATAGAATCGATTTCGCCCAGCCCTCACCGGCGCCCAAAACATCGCCATAGGAGAAGCCGCCACAGGCAACCAGGCCGTTGAAATCATTCAACGAAACGCGACCGTTGATGATATCGCTCATGTGCACATCGACGGCATCGAAGCCGGCGCGGTCGAAGGCGGCAGCCATTTCAATCTGGCCGTTCACCCCCTGCTCACGCAGCACCGCCATGCGCGGACGTGCACCGCCAGCGATAAACGGCGCAGCCACATCCTCATTGAGGTCGAAACTGAGTGCTGTATGCAGTCCCGGGTCGGCGCCATCCAGCAGGCGCTCATACTCTTCACGGGCGCACTCGGGGTTATCACGCAATGATTGCATACGGAAGGTAGTCTCGGACCAGGCGCGCTGCAGGTCGATGCGGGACTCTTCCAACAGGACCCGTCCGGAGTGACGGATCACGAGACGGTCATCGTCGTTGAGTTCACCGATAACAAAAGCATAACTCCCCAACTCCGCCTCGCGCAGGGCCGAGAGTACCTCTTCGGTGTCCTGGTGACGTACCTGGATCACTGCACCGAGCTCTTCGCTGAACAGCGAGGCGACCGGATCATCCCCCAGTTCATCGATATTGAGAATGACACCGGTGTGACCGGCGAAAGCCATCTCAGCCACTGTTGTGAACAGCCCGCCGTCAGAACGGTCATGGTAGGCGAGCAGTTTTCCCTCCTGGTTGAGCTCCTGCACCAGGTTGAAAAACTGCTTGAACGCCTGCGCATCGTCCAGATCCGGGGCGTGGTGCCCAACCTGCTTGTAGACCTGCGCCAGACAGGAGCCGCCGAGACGATTACGTCCTTTACCCAGGTCAATAAGAATGAGATCGGTATCACCAAGGTCACCACGCAGCTCTGGGGTGAGGGTCTTGCGGACATCGAGCACCGGGGCAAAGGCCGTAGTGATCAGCGATAGCGGAGCGGTGACGGATTTTTCCTCGCCATTCTCCTGCCATACGGTCTTCATCGACATGGAGTCCTTGCCCACAGGGATCGC
>JBFEYJ010000012.1:0-30618 GCA_041562215.1 Thiohalomonadaceae bacterium
CTGCATCTCCGCAAAGGTTGGCGCATCGGCATAGTGCCCGGTGTGGATCTCGATCACCGGCGCCTGGCATTCGATTGCGGCCTCGATCTGCGCCTGATCGGCATCGATAAACAGGGATACCCGCACTCCTGCTGCGGCCAGCCGCTGGCAGGCCTCACGGATCCGCTCCTTCTGTCCCACCACATCGAGACCGCCTTCGGTAGTCAGCTCCTCCCGACGCTCAGGAACCAGGCAGCAATCAGCCGGGCGAACCTGTTCCGCAATGGCTAGCATCTCTTCGGTAACGGCCATCTCCAGGTTCATGCGGGTCTGCAGGATCTCCTGCAGGAGGCGCACGTCACGCTCCTGGATATGGCGCCGGTCCTCGCGCAGATGAAGGGTAATACTGTCGGCACCCGCCTGCTCGGCTTCGATCGCCGCCTGCACCGGATCCGGATAGCGGGTACCTCGCGCCTGTCTCAGAGTAGCGACATGGTCGATGTTCACACCGAGCAACATCGGCTGTGTTTCGTTCAATGCTTTACTCCTCCTTTTCTTTGATGTTCTGTGCCGCTTTACCGGCATATCGCTGGCGAAACAGCTCGCGGCTGGCGAGCGGCTTGGCGCCAAGATGATGCGACAGGCTCATACGCATCAGGCGCTTAGCCTCAGCGCGCTTTCGGTCGTCGGCCTCGCCCCCTTGCGCCAGAGCCAGCAGAGTGGCGCCGTGAACTGCCAGGCAACGCTCATTGCCTTGCTCCAACCGCTGGGGCCCGAACTCGGGGTGGTAACAATAGCGTGCGGCCGACTCGACCATTTCGCCACTTCCCCCTTCGTGGGTCAACAGTAACCCGTAGCCAAGTTCGTCTAACAAATCCCTCTCGAAAAGGCGTAATGCCCATTCATCAGTCCCGGCCTTGGCCAGCCTGGTCAGGGTAGCGAGGTAGCGCTGGTAGAGGTGCGGCTGAGGATCGTGGCGGGGAAGCAGGCGCATCAGCAACTCGTTGAGATAGAAGCCACTGATCACCACATTCCCTCGCAGCGCCAGTGTCGGCCCATCCGACTCGGCGCCGGTAAGTGTCATTAGCTCCCCCCGTCCGCTCCAGCTTAGCAAAAGCGGAATAAAGGGTTGTAACAACCCCTGCAAGGCACCGCGGCGAGTGCGAGCGCCGCGGGCTACCAGACCAAGGCGACCGTGTTCGACGCTAAAGGCCTCGATAAGCAGGCTGGTGTCGCGATAGGGCTTGCGGTGCAGCAGCAAGGCAGGTTGCAGGGCAATACGACCGTCACTGCTCATCCCGGTAACCGAGGCTACTCAACAGGCGTTCGTTATCCGACCATCCTTCCTTGACCTTGACCCAGAGCTGCAGAAATACCTTCTCACCAAACAGCCGCTCCATGTCCTTGCGTGCCATGCTCCCAATCTCCTTGAGGCGCTCGCCGCCCTTGCCGATAACGATCTTTTTCTGGCTCTGTCGCTCTACCCAGATCAGGGCGCCGATGCGCAACAACCCCTCTTCCTCCTTGAACTGCTCGATCTCAACCGCCGTGGCGTAAGGCAGCTCTTTGCCCAGTGAACGCATCAGTTTTTCGCGTACCAGTTCAGCGGCAAGAAACCGTTCACTGCGGTCGGTTACGTACTCCTCGGGGAACATCGGCTCGGCCTTGGGCAGAGTATCGTAGACGATTCGCTCCAGATCGGGCACATTCGCCCCCTTGAGCGCAGAAAGCGGGATCACGGCGGCAAAGTCCATCTTCGCCGATAACTGTTGCAGCAGGGGCAGCAGTTGCTCCTTGTCCTTGATCTGGTCAACCTTGTTGACCACCAACACCACTGGGGTGTTCTGTTCACGAACGCGCATGAGAACGTTATCGTCCTCCTCACTCCAGCGATTGACGTCAACGACGAACAGAATCAATTCGACATTTTCCAGGCTGGAGGCCGCCGCGCGATTCATGTATCGGTTCATCGCCTTTTGCGCGTTCAGGTGCAGCCCGGGAGTATCGACATAGATAGTCTGGCTGTGCTCATCAGTTTTAATGCCGAGGATACGGTGGCGCGTTGTCTGCGGCTTGTTGGAGGTAATACTGATCTTCTGCCCGAGGATATGATTCATCAGGGTCGATTTGCCCACGTTGGGACGACCCACGATGGCGACAAAGCCGCTGCGGTATGACTGCGCTGGATTATTCACAATAATTTTCTCAATACTTCCTCGGCCGCGTTCTGTTCCGCCTTGCGCCGGCTGGTACCCTCGGCAAGCACTGGTTTGGGGAGAATGTCGACACGGCAACTAATGGTAAAGTGCTGATTATGGGCCTTGCCGCGAACTTCCACGACCTCATAAATCGGCAATGGTTGCTGCTGAGCTTGCAGGTACTCCTGCAACCGGGTCTTGGGATCCTTGAGCGCCATATCCGGGTCCAGCCGCTGCAGGCGCGCATCGAACAAGCGCAGGATCAAGCGCTCTATTGTACCGATATCTGCATCCAGATAGACCGCCCCAAAGATACTTTCCAGGGCATCGGCCAGAATTGACTCACGGCGAAAGCCGCCGCTCTTGAGTTCACCGGAACCAAGATAGAGATAATCCCCGAGCGACAGTTCCATGGCCAGCTTTGCCAAGGTCTCACCCTTAACCAGGGAGGCGCGGATGCGACTCAGTCTTCCCTCGTCGATATCGGGAAAACGATGATAAAGCTCAGCGGAAATGACAAAACTGAGAATGGAATCCCCCAGGAACTCCAGCCGTTCGTTATTGTGCTTGCCGACGCTTCGATGCGTGAGCGCCTGCTGCAGCAAGGCGCTATCTGAAAACCTGTAATCCAGCTTTCGACACAGGTTATCCAGAGTACCTGTCACCGAGCGGTCACCTCGGCATGATTGGCAAAAGTGACCAGCAGCGAAATATTCTTGATGAATGGCACCTGCACCTCATAGTCGACATCGACGTAATAGATCTGCCCTTCTCGGGTGATAGTGATATCATCCGCGCCGGCCTGCGTGACATTATTCATGCCAAAGCGCTTCATCAGCGCACTACGCACAGCCATAACGCCCAGAAACTGCTGGTCCGGATCTTTCTCAAGGCTTTCCAGGGAAGCGCTAATAGTAAAATTCTCCATGTAAACCGGAAACAATTTAAGAATGGTAAAAGTCGTAAAACCGATAAGAAGCAAGATAAAAGCAACCCCGTAGACCGTCATACCCTGCTGATATTTTCCTGTATTCATAGTGCTACACCTCATCCCCTTATTTAATACTGCCACCAAGTCTATCCCAACTGACGAAATAATCCTTGTTCAAGTCCCAGCTCATCCAGATGAGAAACGCCTTGCCGACCAAGTTCTTTTCCGGCACGGTTCCCCAGGCACGACTATCACGACTGTTGTCACGATTATCTCCCATAGCGAAATACTGTCCCTCAGGCACGACTAACTCGAAATCGCCGCCAAACACATTACGTCCCGGCATTACCAGAATATCATGCTCCACCCCCAACAGGTTTTCCTGCAATCGCCGGGCTCCGGTCATTGACTGTCCGCTGCCTTCACCCACATAGGTACCGATATACCGCTGCGGAGCCTGCCGGCCGTTGATATAAAGCACTTTGTTACGGTAAGCAATATGATCACCGGGGATCCCGATCACCCGTTTGATGTAATCCATGCGGGGATTTTCCGGATAGCGAAAAACAAAAACTTCACCCCGCTCCGGTTTGTCGATATCGAGGATTTTTTTATTGAGTACGGGAAGACGCAACCCATACGCAAACTTGTTGACGAGGATAAAATCCCCAACCAGTAGGGTTGGCATCATCGATCCGGAAGGAATGCGAAACGGCTCGACGACAAACGAACGCACCAGCAGAACGATTAGAATGATAGGAAAGAAAGAGCGCGACAGTTCAACCAGGCTCGGCTCCCTCCCTGCCTCCTCAAGCACTTCATCGCTAGCCGGTTCTGGAGCGGCCTTAAGGGTGGCGACACGCGCACGACGCTTGGGTGCCCACAGTATCGCGTCCAGAGCCCAAATCAGGCCGGTGACGAAAGTCAGCAGGACAAGTATCGTTGGAAAGTCAAGGTTCATTGCTTTTTGCCTACATGCAAAACAGCAAAAAATGCCTCTTGAGGGATCTCAACCGAACCAATGTTTTTCATGCGTTTTTTCCCTGCCTTCTGCTTTTCCAGCAATTTTCGTTTTCGACTGACGTCACCACCGTAACATTTTGCCGTGACGTTCTTGCGGAGTGCCTTGACGTTAGTACGGGCGATTATATGAGCGCCAATAGACGCCTGGATCGCCACCTCGAACATCTGTCTCGGAATAAGTTCTTTCATTTTCTCGGCCAGTTCCCGCCCCCGCACCTGAGCCTGATCGCGATGCACAATAACGGCGAGGGCATCGACGATTTCACCATTGATCAGGATATCCAGCTTAACCAAATCAGCCGCTTCAAAACGGTTAAACTGGTAGTCCAATGAAGCGAAACCACGACTAACCGACTTCAGCCGATCGAAGAAATCAAGCACCACCTCATTAAGCGGTAACTCATAGGTCAATGAGACCTGTTTACCGGCATATTGCAGGTTTTTTTGCACACCGCGCTTCTCAATGCAGAGAGTAATTACATTACCGACATACTCCTGCGGCACCAGAATGTTGGCAGTGATGATCGGTTCGCGGATCTCATCGATGAGATTGGTGGCCGGCAGTTTCGCCGGGTTATCCACCATTAACGTCTCGCCTTTGGTAGTGATCACCTCGTAGATCACGGTAGGTGCTGTGGTGATCAGCTCCAGATCGTATTCGCGCTCCAGCCGCTCCTGGATGATCTCCATGTGCAGCATGCCGAGAAAGCCGCAACGGAAACCAAAACCAAGTGCCTGGGAGGTTTCCGGTTCATAAAAAAGTGAAGCATCGTTGAGTCTGAGCTTGGCAAGCGCTTCCCGCAGCCCCTCATAATCTTCACTACTTACCGGGAACAGCCCCGCAAATACCCGCGGCTGTGCCGGTTGGAATCCTGGCAACGGACCGTCCGCAGGGCGATCGCTCAGTGTCAGGGTGTCACCCACAGGCGCTCCGTCGATCTCCTTGATACCGGCGATAACATAGCCGACTTCACCGGCCTCCAGTACGTCCAGATGGGTCATCTTTGGACCAAAGATCCCCACCTTGTCCACCAGGTGGCTGCGTCCGGTGGACATTACGGTGATCTTCTGTTTCGGTTTCAACCTTCCCTGCATCACCCGAACCAGAGAGACCACGCCAAGGTAGTTATCGAACCAGGAGTCGATGATCAGGGCTTTGAGCGGCGCCTCACGATCACCCTCGGGAGGGGGAATCTTGACCACTAGTTGCTCAAGTAACTCGTCGATGCCGATGCCTGTCTTGGCACTCACCAGTACCGCATCGTGTGCCTCGATGCCTATGATCTCTTCGATCTCATCCATTACCCGCTCCGGCTCCGCCGCAGGCAGATCGATCTTGTTCAGCACGGGTACGACCTCCAGCCCCTGCTCGATGGCGGTGTAGCAATTGGCCACCGTCTGCGCCTCAACACCCTGAGAGGCATCGACAACAAGCAGCGCACCCTCACAGGCCGCCAACGAGCGGGACACCTCATAGGAGAAATCGACGTGGCCGGGAGTGTCGATAAAATTCAACAGATAGATCGCGCCATCTTTCGCCCTGTACTGCAGCGAGACGCTCTGTGCCTTAATCGTGATGCCGCGCTCACGCTCAAGATCCATTGAATCGAGCACTTGAGCGGCCATTTCACGCTCGGTCAGGCCTCCGCAAATCTGGATGAAACGATCAGAGATAGTGGACTTGCCGTGATCAATATGGGCGATGATGGAGAAATTTCGAATATGCGACAGTTCGGTCACGAGATTATCTTTCTATCCGCACTTGGAGTTTAGGGCCACGCACCTGGCTATTGCTCCGCGGAGCGGCGTCAAGCGATGCGCAATGAAGCTGAAAGAAAGAATTCTACCGGAAATCAATGCGTTGAGAAATAGGCATCCAGCGCTTGTTGATCAAGGAAATAATGACAGATTTCCTCGCCGCCGACACCGGAAAGTACCGGAACTTTATGGCCATAAGCCTGCACCAGGCGCTCTGAGCGATCAATATCCACCATCTCAACAGAAAAGCTGGCATCAATCGCCAACATAGCAGCCAGCTCCCCTTGCATCGCCTCACAAAGGGAGCAACCGCTACGCGTATAGAGCGTCAGACGATGACTCAATCTTCCGGCACCTTCAAGGCCAGGAAAATAGGGCCATTACGGCGTATTACCAGCACCGGAACCGACTTTCCGGCCGGCAACTTCTCCACCAGTGCTTTGAATTGCTTGCTGTTTTCCACCGCCTTGTTATCCAGCCGGGTAATCACGTCACCACGCTGGATCCCGGCACTGGCCGCGGCGCCGGCCACCAGTTCCACCAGCACTCCACCCTTGTCCAGTTCCAGGGCTTTGCGCTGCTCTGCACTTGGGTCCGAGACTGAAAGGCCCAAACGATCCGTGCTGCTTTTCGCTGAGGGTTTTTCGCCCTGTTGCAATGCCTCTTCCGCGGGCAGCTCACCGATGCGCACCTTCAGCACTTTCTCCTTGCCCTCGCGCAGCACCTTGACCTTGGCAGAATCACCGACATGGGTACGTCCGACCATCGGCGGCAAGTCGGATGAATAGTGCACCGCTTCCCCATTATACTCAAGGATCACATCGCCGACCTCGATACCGGCTTTGCCTGCCGGAGAGTCATCCAGAACCTGTGATACCAGCGCCCCCATCGGTTTGTCCATGCCAAATGACTCGGCCAGTTCGCGGGTAACATCCTGGATCAAGACCCCCAACCAGCCGCGTGTCACTCGTCCCTCCTCCTTGAGTTGTTGTGTCACATCCATCGCCACATCAATCGGAATGGCAAACGAAAGCCCCATGAAACCACCGGTGCGACTGTATATCTGGGAATTGATCCCCACCACTTCGCCATCCAGGTTAAACAGCGGACCGCCTGAATTGCCGGGATTAATGGCAACATCAGTCTGGATAAAAGGAACATAATTCTCGCTCGGCAGGTTACGGCCCAATGCGCTGACCACACCGACCGATACAGAGTGATCAAAGCCAAAGGGGGTACCAATTGCCATCACCCACTCACCGACCTTGAGATCCGCGCTTTTGCCGACCTTTACCACTGGCAGGTTGGATGCTTCGACCTTGAGCAGGGCAATATCACTGCGTTTGTCGGCGCCAATTAACTCGGCGACCAATTCGCGCCGGTCACTCAGGCGTACCACGATCTCGTCGGCCTCTTCCACCACATGGTTGTTGGTAAGGATGTAGCCATCGCCATCGATAATGAAACCGGAACCCAACGAGCGGGCTTCACGCTCCTGTGGCATATCCCCACCATGCCCCTCACCAAAGAAGCGGCGAAAGAGATCATCCCAAGGGCCACCCTTGGGAAAATCAGGCATTTCCAGCCCGGGTGGCAGCATCTGAGACTTAGATGTTGTGGTCGTAGTGCTAATGTTCACCACGGCAGGACCATAGGCCTCCACCAACCGGGTAAACTCAGGCAGATCGCGTGCCTGTGCAGCCTGTGTGACCAGAGTCAATGAAATAAGAAGCAGCTTCCAGCTATGCATCAATCGATGGACATTCATGTATGTTGACCCTTGAGCTTATTACTTAGAGATTAATTGAGACCTTATGAACAGCAGGTGGTTTCACTTGACTGCGCAGAATGACGGCTATCAACCGCCCCTCGTGGGATAGCGCACGATTGTAGCGGTACAGCCAAAAAAAACCTCCACCCAGACCGAGCAAGCCGAGGAGTAAACTCAATGCCTCTGTGTCACTCCCCCACTGCGGTGCGAGGGCTTCACCAAGCAGGGCTCCAGCCAGCATCATCAGCAAAGGGGCGATATAGACTGCCAGCGAGCCTTTCAACAAATCCTGCTCGCGGATCCCCAATACCACCTCTTCGCCCGGTTTGGCATCGACCGGATTGAGTACCCTCAACCGCTGGCTACGCTTGCCGAGTATTTTGCTCAATGCACCGGTCCCGCACCCCTTGACTGAACAACTGCCACAGCTGCTTCGCCGCTGCGTCTCGACCCAGGCATACTCCCCTTCCGTCTCCACTACCAACGCGGTTTCTTCAATCATGGCCTAGTTTTCCGCCAATGCCTCAATGGATTCGGCGATCTGTTTGACGGTCAGCAGAGGCACCTCACCGACGACGGTCACAAGATGTCCATTCAGCCGCCGTCCATAGGCATTGACCCCGCCCATGCGCGAGCTACCGGTAAAGTCGCCGGTAACTTCATCATCACTCTTTTCAATAAACACCGATACGGAAGCCAAGCCGTCACTGTAGAGGTGATGCTCAACCGGCTCTGACTTATTTGGCAGATAGTGCAAACGCTCCATGTCCTGCTTAAAACCGGAGGGGAGCATCGTCACCTGCCAGCGAACGCGCTCATCTGGCGAAAGTAATTTCTCCTGCTTCCCGTCCAACTCGAGGATCCTGCCCGGATTTTCCGTTTGCGGCGCCAACATTTGAGGCGGTATTTGGTCACGCAGTTCAAGCGAAGTGAACATCACCTGTTCAACGATTCCCCCCTCTTCATCGAGCACCTCGGCGCGTAACAACAAACCGCTGTCTTCAGCCAGCCAGATGTTTTGACCGTAGCGGTATTGATCGCGTGGAATGATGGCAATGTGGCGGCCGTTCAACCCAGCGATTCTGTCGCTTCCGCGCAACTTGAAATCATAGTGCTGACGCAATGGCTCAATAAGGGAGGGCTCAATAAGAGGAAAGGAACGGGGTCTCCCGGCTTGCTCTATCACCATAGAGCTGTCTTCGGGCAGGATACAGGTCACTTTGTCATGATCGCGGATCACCTCACGGGGAGGTCCACTCAGAGAAACCAGACGCTCATGTTCACCATCATCATCAACGGCATGGATGATCTGCATCGTCTGCAGACTGCCCCCCTGCTGGTAGACAAAAGTACCGGTGTAGTTAAGTTGGTGCGCCGCCTGAACCATACGCTCGAGCCACTTTGCGACAGCCTCATCGGCAGCAAGGAGCGGTGAAGAAAGTCCGCCCAGACAAATTAAAAGCGTTAGGGGGGCGGCCCGGCAGGCACGCATTTTACTGGCCAACCTTATGACCGACAATTCGAACATACGGCAATACCCCTTGCATACCGGAGCTGGCGGCAAATTCATTGTGATTGACCAGATAGGGTGCCAGATGCTCGCCGTTTGACACCTGCGGATTAGCGGCAACGGTCGCCGGAGGTTGTTCAAGACGGATATACTCCTGAGGCTCCGTTGTAGCGATGGTAACCGGTCCGCTATCATCACTAAACTGGCGGAGTCCAATGATGGCGATACCGGTAACGGAGGCGGCTACAGCCAGACCTGCGGCATGGCGCAGCCAGGGCCGGCGGGGGCGTTGCGGGGCAAGGATCACCGGCTCCTGTGCCAGCGCCGTGGCGATGCGCTGACTCAGATCCGGCACCAGCTGCGGTTCCAGATTACTGTGCAGCGCATCGCGAATCAGGTGATATCGGCTCCAACTGGTCAACAGCTCAGGGTGCTGACGCAGGGCGTCCAAACCCCGCTTCAACTCATCGCCGGCCAGTTCGCCATCGGTCAGGGCCGATACCCATTCTTCTTTCTGTTCTGCCATTTTCGCTACTCCGGTTACCCTTGCAGGGTCATCACCGCCAATACCCTGCCTGTTACGGTTCGAGCAGGGGCTTCAACTTTTGTTCGATCGCTTCACGTGCCCGAAAAATTCGGGAGCGAACCGTTCCTATTGGGCAATCCATCGCCTGTGCGATCTCCTCATAACTGAGACCTTCCAGCTCACGCAGGGTGATCGCCGTTCGAAGGTCTTCAGGCAAGGCATCAATGGCCTCGTAGATCACCCGTTCGACTTGATCACGGTGGACCAGCTGTTCGGGAAGATCGGTATCCCGCAACTTGCTGTCGCCGTCAAACTGCACCGCATCCTCGGCATCGATATCCGTATCCGGTGGACGCCGACTTTGCGCCACCAGGTAATTTTTCGCGGTGTTGATCGCGATACGGTACAGCCAAGTATAAAATGCACTGTCACCCCGAAAAGTGGCGAGTGCGCGATAGGCCTTGATAAAGGTCTCCTGCGCCACATCAAGAGCCTCATCCTGATCCCTGACATAACGGGAGATGAGCTTGACGATCTTCTGCTGGTACTTACGCACCAGCACATCAAAGGCCTGCTTGTCACCATGCTGTACGCGCCGGACCAGTTCCTGGTCGACATTAGTCTCGCCCATTCGGGCCTTCCCCTTCCAATACCTGGCCACTCTTGAGCAGCCAAAATTTAAGACAGTCGATAGTATTCAGAGTTCGCCTATCCAATGAAATTTTCTGTATCTTGTCATTGTATGATAGAAAGTAGCCTGAAGGGCATGAAAATCATAATGCTGCGGTCACAATATCCCGCCATTTCCCAAACTTACTTCTTTTAATTCAAACGATTATTAGTATTATACTGACTATGTCCTCACAACACAGTACCGATGTCCTGATCATTGGCAGTGGCGCCGCCGGGCTCACCCTAGCCCTACAGCTGGCCGACAAGGCACATGTCACTATCCTCTCCAAGGCTGGACAGGAGGAAGGCTGTACACTCTATGCCCAGGGAGGGGTAGCCGCAGTACTGGATGAGCATGACTCCATCGAGTCCCATGTGGAAGATACCCTCAATGCCGGTGCCGGACTGTGCGACCCCGGAGTTGTCCAATATGTGGTCGAACACAGCCGTGAGGCCATCGAAACACTGATCGCCGAAGGGGTGCCTTTCACCCGAGAGCACAACCGTGAAAACGGGAATGGCTATCACCTTACTCGCGAGGGCGGTCACAGCCACCGCCGGGTGATCCATGCCGCCGATGCTACCGGCAATGCCATTGAGCACACCCTGCTGGATCGCGCCCGCGCCCATCCCGGCATCCATCTACATGACAACCACATCGCGATCGATCTCATTACCCGCCACAAGCTGGGGCTGGAAGGAGAGAACCGTGTGCAGGGCGCTTATGTCCTCAACCGACACAGTGGCCATGTTGAGGTATACCGGGCTCGCAACGTGGTCCTGGCCAGCGGTGGCGCAAGCAAGGTTTACCTCTACACCACCAACCCCGACCTCTCGACAGGTGACGGCATCGCCATGGCCTGGCGTGCCGGCTGCCGGGTTGCCAATATGGAATTCAGCCAGTTCCATCCGACCTGCCTCTATCACCCCCAGGCCAAGAGCTTTCTCATCACCGAAGCCGTCCGGGGTGAAGGTGGTAAATTGTTGCTGCCCGACGGTACCCCCTTCATGGCGCAGTTCGATCCACGGGAAGAGCTGGCACCACGTGACGTCGTGGTACGCGCGATCGATCACGAGATGAAACGCCTGGGTGCCGAATGCGTCTATCTGGATATCAGCCACAAATCGCCCGAGTTTATCAAAGAGCACTTCCCCACCATCTACGAACGCTGTCTGGAATTCGGCTTCGATATGACACGCGAACCGCTCCCGGTGGTACCTGCCGCACACTACACCTGCGGCGGCATCATGACCGATATCCATGGCCGGACTGATTTGACCGGACTCTACGCCATCGGTGAGGTCACCTTCACCGGCCTGCACGGAGCCAACCGCCTGGCGAGCAATTCACTGCTTGAGTGTCTGGTGTTTGGCCAATCCGCTGCCCGGCATATCCAAAACGAATTAAACACCGTCGAGATGCCCAGTGTGGTGCCGCCATGGGATGAAAGCCGGGTGACCGACTCTGACGAAGAGGTTGTGGTCTCACACAATTGGGAGGAGTTGCGCCGTTTTATGTGGGACTATGTCGGTATCGTTCGCACCGACAAACGCCTGCAGCGGGCAAAGCGTCGCGCCGACCTGTTAAGTGCGGAAATAGCCGAATACTACAGCAATTTCCGAGTCACCAACGATCTGCTTGAGTTGCGCAACCTGGCCGTTGTCGCCGATTTGATCATCCGCTCGGCGATGGCCCGCAAGGAGAGCCGAGGACTCCACTACACACTCGACTACCCGAAGCTGGACACCAGTCAGTCACCGCAAAACACGGTGCTCATCCCTGAGAATTTTCAAAACCGGACCTGACACTCTGCCCGCCTTCAAGCGAGAGTCGAACGGACAGACGACGAAAACAAGCGGAGCCCACAGAAGCCGGGAAGAGTACCAGTGAGTGCCGCCTCCCGGTATCGGGATGATAAAAATTCAAAATAACCATACCAGTAGAATGGTAAGTGTCGCCGGAGAGGAACAGAGCTGTCTCCTCTCCCCCCTGCAACCACCACCATAGACCTTCCGGATCCCAGATCACAGTGACCCCCATGCCCCCCAACTCACAGCGCTGCCTCCAGCAACGCCAGGCAACTCCGGCAGTTACCGTCAGGAGCAGAAACACCACTGTAAGTGGCAAGGGGAGCAGAGCGATACAGCAGAATGACAACAGGGACACAGACAGGTACAGGGCTCGAAGCCACGGCACCGCCGTACACACAAGTTCCAATCGCTGTGCAGAATGGTTATCCGACATGAATGAACTCCTTTTCATCGAGGAAAGGTAAACCGCCTAATAGAACATCAGTTAAGGTTTTCGATCGGGTAAGAGTCCGGCCCTCTGGGCGAATAGTCGGCGAGAGGATCCCCGGTTAACTGACTGTATCCGGCAATAGCCTGAGATTGGCCACGCTTGGCCGGACGCTATGCATGCCTCCTGTCACAGCGCCTCATTTCATGATAGCCGGGCTGGGGAAATGCTAGCAAGCGCATGCCGGTTCATCTTTTGGCTTATGCAGGATCATGCACTTATGAAGACGGGTTACTCCCACCTGCTCAAAACTCACCCGTTGTTTTCTTGCCGTGCAGCCACATCTTTATAATTAAGGATATGGGATCCACCGGACGGCCTGGCTGAATGATAGGTGGCGAGTCGCTATTATCAGGCTTTATGGAATCAGCTATGATTGGCTTAGTATTTAGTGGGGGAACAACGATGAACAGTGAGTGGCAGCAAACCTTGGTGCAACAGGGAGCACATATTGACGCCGGCAAGGTCACCGATTTTGGCGATCCACAGACAGAACTAGCGGCAGCGATCAATGGCGATATCGTTTGTGATCTCAGCCACCTTTCGCTCATTCGGGCAAGCGGCGATGACTGCAGCACCTTCCTGCAGGGGCAGTTCAGCAACGACGTCCGTGAAGTAAACGACAACCACCACCAGCTAAGCAGCTACTCCAGCCCCAAAGGGCGCATGCTTTCCCTGTTCCGCCTTTTCCAGCGTGATGAATCCTATTATCTCAGCCTGCCACAGAGCCTGTTGGAGTCCACCCTCAAGCGACTGCGGATGTTTGTACTGATGTCCAAAGTCAGCCTTGAGGATGTCAGCGAAGATCTGGTCCGGTTCGGAGTTTCAGGTCCGAGTGCCGATCGTTTGCTGCGGGAGATACTCGGTGCAGTACCTATAGAGACAGACGAATCATTGACGCAAGATGAGATCACCATGTTACGCGTCCCAGGACCTCATCCGCGCTTCGAGCTCCATGGGCCGTTCGCGACGATGCAGAACCTGTGGCAGTCATTAATCCAGCACTCAAGCCGTGTCGGGGCCGATGGCTGGGACCTGCTGGATGTCCAGGCCGGGCTTCCCTCAGTATATCCTGAAACGGCCGAGGCTTTCGTACCACAGATGGTCAATCTGCAGTTGGTTAACGGGGTCAGTTTCAAGAAAGGGTGTTATACAGGCCAGGAGATCGTAGCCCGCATGCAGTATCTCGGCAAACTCAAGCGCCGTATGTACCGCGCCCATGCTGACACCGCAACTCGGCCCACACCGGGTGATGAGCTCACCTCCCCCAACAGCGCCAGCGGTCAGGGCGCGGGCAAGGTGGTCAAGGCCGCCCCATCACCGAACGGCGGTTATGAGATGTTATGTGTGATCGAGATTGTCGCCGCCGACAGCGGGGAGATCGCTCTCGCCGATGGAGCATCAACTAAAGTGACGCTTCTGCCACTGCCGTACGGATACGATCAATCGGAAAAAACACCGCAGGCGGCAGGTTAAACGAGACACGAAAATGCCTGCGGACGGCTCAAGCCTGAAAATATTGGAATCAGTTCGTTCCTCACCACATCCTATACGAGAATTTCATTTTACTATCCGTCGGATGTGATGAGGGTTACGAACGAAAGGCACCGGTCGCGCCGGCTACTCTCCCTGCGGCCGCATGTGCGGGAACAAGAGCACATCGCGAATTGATGGCGCGTCGGTGAACAACATCACCAGTCGATCGATCCCAATTCCTTCTCCTGCGGTCGGAGGCAAGCCGTGCTCCAGGGCAACGATGTAATCGGCATCGAAGTGCATCGCCTCCTCGTCACCGGCGGCTTTTTCCTCAACCTGGCGGCGGAACCGCTCGGCCTGATCTTCCGGGTCATTTAGCTCGGAAAAACCATTAGCGATCTCGCGGCCACCGACAAAAAACTCAAATCGGTCGGTGACAAAGGGATCGCTATCGCTTGGGCGGGCCAGCGGTGAGACCTCAGTCGGATAGGCGGTGATGAAGGTCGGCTCTTTCAGTCGATGCTCGACGGTCTTCTCGAAAATCTCGATCTGCACCTTACCAAGGCCATAGCCGTCCTTGAGCGGAATGCCCAAAGCAGTGGCCACCTTACGCGCCTCTTCCAGTGTATCGATATGCTCTGACTTGAGTTCCGGATTGAAGTGCAGAATTGACTCCGTCACTGTCATGCGACGGAAGGGGTCACCAAAATGGTATTCCTCTCCCTGATAATTCAGGGTGGTGGTACCGAGCACCTCTTCGGCCAGGTGACGCAGCATCTCCTCGGTCAAGTCCATCAGATCATGATAATCGGCATAAGCCTGATAGAACTCGATCATGGTGAACTCGGGGTTATGTCGCGTGGACAGCCCTTCGTTGCGGAAATTGCGATTGATTTCGAACACTTTCTCGAATCCACCGACCACCAGTCGCTTGAGATAAAGCTCGGGCGCGATACGCAGATAGAGCTCCATATCCAGGGCATTATGGTATGTAGTGAAGGGACGCGCAGTGGCACCGCCTGGGATAGCCTGCATCATCGGGGTTTCCACTTCGAGAAAATCACGTCCGGTGAGGAATTCACGAATAGAGTGGACGATCTTGGAGCGGGTACGGAAGGTCTCGCGAGTAACATCATTGATGATCAGATCGACATAACGCTGGCGATATTTCGTCTCCTGATCGCTCAGGCCATGCCACTTCTCCGGCAGCGGGCGCAAAGACTTGGTCAGCAGGCGAAGCGCATCCACCTTAATCGATAGCTCGCCGGTCTTAGTGCGAAACAGCACCCCCTCAGTGCCGATAATGTCCCCCACGTCCCACTTCTTAAACTGCTCGTTGTAGAAATCCTCGGGCAGACTGTCACGTTGCACAAACAGCTGGATAGTGCCAGACATGTCCTTGATATTGGCAAAAGAGGCTTTGCCCATGATGCGCTTGCTCATCATACGTCCAGCCACGCTCACCCGTACCGGAGAGGCTTCCAGCTCCTCCGCCGGCATGTCTCCGTACCTGGCGTGTAATTCACCGGCCACCACGTTGCGACGAAAATCGTTGGGGAAAGCGAGTCCCTGCTCACGGATCGCCGCCAGTTTTGCCCGGCGCTCCTGGATCAGCTTGTTCTCGTCCTGTTGCGGGTTCTCTTGCTTCACGTCGCTCATCTACCTATTACCTTATTAGCCTGATCTTTTCATGAATCTCGCGCAAAGACGCCAAGAGCGCAAAGAAACAAAATCCACTGTTCTCATGTCACAGCTGACCACGGGTAAAAACAACGGCTTACGCACAATAAGGAAGCCCCTGCCTTCTCGTAACTTTTGCGTGCTTTGCGCTTGAGAAAGAGTAATGGTGATTACAGGCCGCTCTTCAGGCTGGCCTCGATAAAATCATCCAAATCCCCGTCCAGCACCGCCTGGGTGTTGCTGGTCTCAACGCTGGTGCGCAGATCCTTGATACGCGACTGGTCCAGCACGTAGGAACGGATCTGTGAACCCCAGCCGATATCCGACTTGGTCTCCTCCAATGCCTGCTGATCGGCGCTGCGCTTTTGCATCTCAAGCTCATACAACTTCGCCTTGAGCTGCTTCATCGCTTGGTCCTTGTTCTTGTGCTGGGAGCGATCGTTCTGGCACTGCACCACGATCCCGGTCGGATTATGGGTGATGCGCACCGCCGACTCGGTACGGTTGACGTGCTGCCCACCGGCACCGGAGGCGCGATAAACATCGATACGCAGATCAGCCGGATTGATGTCGATCTCTACACTGTCATCAATCTCCGGCGAGACAAACACAGAGGCGAAGGAGGTATGCCGGCGATTACCTGAATCGAAGGGCGACTTGCGCACCAGGCGATGCACCCCGGTCTCGGTGCGCAACCAGCCAAAAGCGTACTCGCCATCGAACTTGATGGTGGCACTCTTTATCCCGGCAACCTCACCATCGGAGACCTCCATCAGCTCAGTCTTGAAGCCGCGGCGCTCCCCCCAACGCAGATACATGCGCAGTAGGATGCTGGCCCAGTCCTGCGCCTCGGTGCCGCCTGAGCCGGCCTGAATGTCCACATAGGCATTATTGGGGTCCATCTCGCCGGCGAACATCCGGCGGAACTCCAGCACCTCAAGCTGTTTCTCGGCTGAGGCAACGTCGGTGCTGACGGCAGCAACGGTATCCTCGTCCCCCTCTTCCGCCGCCATGTCGAGCAGGTCGCGGGCATCGCCAAGGCTCTCATTGAGACTATCGATGGTCTCAACGACCTTCTCCAGCGCAACGCGCTCGCGTCCGAGCTCCTGGGCATACTCCGGCTTGTTCCAGATCGCCGGGTCTTCCAGCTCTCGGCAGACCTCTACCAGACGTTCGCTCTTGACATCGTAGTCAAAGATACCCCCTCAGGGCTTCCACACGCCCTTGCATATCTTTGATTTTGTTCAGAATAGGATTGATTTCCAACATGGACTCGAGACCGTTCCGGCAAGTGTGATAAAGCCGGACATCATACTACAGGGGAGGGGTTGGGTGAACACAGCATAAAGAAAGAAATGGCCACAGAATATACGGAACGCACGGCGTGAAGAAAGATGGCTTTATCTTCCATCTGGATTTGCCGGCTAATGACAGTATGTCGATGAATGTTCGCCTACAAAACTAACCACTGTCCTATCGACAACTCTTTTCACGTCCGTGTATTCAGCGGCCTTTTAAGAGCTTTCGTACTTTCCGTAAAAGGGTTTTTCAGTCTTTCAGCGACAGCACATCCTGCATGTCGAACATGCCTTTGTCCTTGCCGGCCAGCCAGGCGGCAGCACGGACAGCGCCTTTGGCAAAGGTCATGCGGCTGGAAGCCTTATGGGTGATCTCCACCCGCTCGCCGATGCCGGCGAACATCACGGTGTGCTCGCCGACGATATCCCCGGCACGAATGGTCTCGAAGCCGATAGTCTGGCGATCGCGTTCACCGGTACGTCCTTCGCGACCGTAGACGGCACACTCCTTGAGATCGCGTCCCAGTGCCTCGGCCACTACCTCACCCATCGCCAGAGCGGTCCCGGAGGGGGCATCGATCTTGTGACGATGATGTGCCTCGATCACCTCGATATCCACATCATCTCCCAATACCTGGGCGGCCATCTGCAACAGTTTCAAACAGAGATTGACACCGACACTCATATTGGGGGCGAAGACAATGGCAATATCGCCGGCGGCCTCATTTAGCCCGGTCTTCTGTACGTCACTCAACCCGGTTGTGCCGATCACCATCTTCTTGCCTGCACGGCGGCAGATCGCCACGTTGGCTTCGGTGACCTCAGGCAAGGTAAATTCGATGAGAACATCGAACTTGTCAGTGACTGCCTCCAGGCTGTCGCTGATTTTGACGCCGAGTGCGCCGACACCGGCCAGTTCACCGGCATCAACCCCAATCACAGTCGAGCCGACACGTTCTATCGCAGCGCCCAGCTCCACGCCTTCGAGCATCTGTATCGCCTCGATAATATTTCTTCCCATGCGTCCGGCTGCGCCGGTGACTGCAATACGTGTCATGCCTCTTTTCACCCTGTTTTTCTTTTAACCTGGTTGTGGCGAGTAAACTCGACCGCCACACGTCCGGCTCACCAACTGATATAGCTGTAGCCTTGCTCTTGCAGCTCCATCAGGTCGGCGGCGCCAACCTGAACCACCTGGGCGAAATCGACCAAATCCTCCTCGGTCCACTTAAGGCTTGCCATCGTGTTGCCGCAGGCACGGAATTCCACGCCATAGTGAGCCAGAGAGGAGATGCGCTGACGGATCTCATCTTTCACTTCACGTCCCGGACTTTTACCAAGAATGTGGATCCCCTCGGCAAAGGCAACGACAACGATCTTGATGTTATCGCCGTATTTTCTCAGCATCGCTCCCACTGAGAAGATCACGTGATCCTGATAGCCCAGATCAGCCTTATTAAACTGATAAACCACCTTGTGCTCAGGCTCGTCCCCAGGAAAATGCAAATCCTCCGCTTCGCCAGACTCTGTCTGTGCAGAAACCCGAGAGCTACCCAGTGCCGCCACACTGACACCCGCCAAGGCGCCACCAAGAAGTCGACGGCGCTTCCCGTCAATCCCCTTGCTCAAAATGGAATCCTGTGTTTTTTCCGACATAACATTATCCTCAGTTGACTCTCGCTCTCAAAATGCACTGCCGTCTGCCGGTTTCGCCGCAAACAGGCCACACACAGACTGTGTAGCATCAGAGCTTGAGTTCCTCGAAGAATTTTTTTACCCCATCCAGCCAGGAATGATGGCGCGGACTGTGCTTATCACTCCCCTCCATCGAGGCATCAAACTCACGCAATAACTCCTTCTGCCTGCTGCTGAGATTTACCGGGGTTTCCACCATGATCTTGCACAGCAAATCGCCTACCTGTGCACCACGCACCGATTTCACACCCTTGCCACGCAGACGGAACAGCTTGCCCGTCTGGCTCTCAGCCGGCACTTTCAATTTAACCCGGCCATTCAGGGTCGGTACATCCAGTTCACCGCCAAGTGCCGCCGTCGTGAAACTGATCGGCACTTCACAGAAGAGATCATTACCGTCACGCTTGAAGATTGCATGCTCACGCACATTGATCTGTACATAAAGATCTCCAGGCGGTCCGCCACTCTCACCCGCCTCGCCCTCGCCGGACAAGCGAATCCTGTCCCCAGTGTCGACACCGGCGGGCACCTTGACCGATAACGTCTTCTGCTTTTGTACCCGACCCTCCCCGTGGCAAGTATTGCATGGGTCGGAAATTATCTTGCCACTACCATGACAGCGGGGACAGGTCTGCTGCAGAGAGAAAAAGCCCTGTTGCATCCTTACCTGTCCATGGCCCTGACAGGTCGGGCAAGTAGTCGGACTCGTGCCTTTTTTTGCCCCGCTGCCGCCACACTCCCCACAGGCCGTCAGGGTCGGCACGCGGATCTTGACGGTAGTTCCGGCTACAGCCTCTTCCAGACCGATCTCAAGGTTATAGCGCAGATCGGAACCGCGGTAAGCGCGCTGACCTCCGCCACGAGCCCCACCAAAAATGTCGCCGAACACATCGCCGAAGATGTCGCTGAAGTTGGAACCGCCACCGTATCCACCACCCGCCCCATAACCGCCACCCATGCCGGCAACGCCGTCATGGCCGAACTGGTCGTAGGCGGCTCGCTTTTGTGCATCGGACAGTACGTCGTAAGCCTCCTTGGCCTCCTTGAATTTGTCCTCGGCTTCCTTGTTGTCGGGGTTGCGGTCAGGATGGTGCTTCATCGCAAGCTTTTTGAAGGCCTTTTTGATCTCGGCCTCAGTGGCGTTGCGCTGGACCCCCAGCACTTCGTAATAATCGCGTTTACTCATAAGAACCTAAGTTTCAAGTGACAAGTGACAAGCTGGAGAAAAGCCACAAGGGTCAAAGCCATAGCTCGACCCTTGTGGCTTGTTACTCATTGCTTGTTACTTTTTGTTTTCGTCGACCTCTTCAAACTCGGCATCGACCACATCTTCATTCGCCTGTCCGCCGGTAGCCTGCTCAGCACCAGCAGCGCCGGCCTCTGCGCCTTCCTGCTGGCCCTGCTGGGCATAGAGCTTCTCAGCCATCTTACCGGAGGCATCCGTCAGCGCCTTGGTCTTGGCCTCAATGGTTTCCTTATCGTCGCCTTTCATCGCCTCTTCCAGTTCGGTGATGGCCTTTTCAATCCCTTCTTTCTCCGATGCCTCCAGCTTGTCTCCCAGCTCCTCCATCGATTTACGGGTGGCATGGATCATGGTGTCGGCCTGATTACGTGCCGTCACCAGCTCATGGAACTTCTTGTCATCGGCAGCATGGGCCTCGGCATCCTTAACCATCTTTTCGACCTCTTCATCGGAAAGACCGGAGGAAGCCTTAATGACGATATTCTGCTCCTTGCCGGTGCCCTTGTCCTTGGCAGAGACGTTAAGGATACCGTTGGCATCGATGTCGAAGGTCACTTCGATCTGCGGCACGCCGCGTGGCGCCGGTGGGATGTCAGCCAGGTCGAAGCGGCCCAGTGATTTATTGGCACTGGCCATCTCACGCTCACCCTGCAGGACATGTACCGTCACAGCGGTCTGGTTGTCGTCGGCAGTAGAGAAGACCTGTGCCGCTTTGGTCGGAATGGTGGTGTTCTTGTCGATGAGCTTGGTCATGACACCGCCCATGGTTTCGATACCGAGGGACAGCGGGGTCACGTCAAGCAGCAGAACATCCTTCACCTCGCCACCAAGCACGCCACCCTGAATGGCAGCACCAACGGCAACGGCCTCATCGGGGTTAACGTCCTTGCGAGGCTCCTTGCCAAAGAAACCCTGCACCTCTTCCTGCACCTTAGGCATGCGGGTCATACCACCAACCAGGATTACATCTTCTATATCGGAGGCAGACAGGCCGGCATCCTTTAGTGCAATTTTGCAAGGCTCGACAGTGCGCTTAATCAGCTCTTCGACCAGGGACTCAAGTTTGGCGCGGGTCACTTTGATATTCAGATGCTTTGGACCGGAGGCATCGGCAGTGATATAGGGCAGATTAACTTCGGTCTGCTGACTTGAAGAGAGCTCGATTTTTGCCTTCTCCGCCGCCTCTTTCAGGCGCTGCAGAGCCAGTGGATCATTGTGCAGATCAATGCCCTGTTCCTTCTTGAACTCACCGGCCAGGTAATCGATAAGGCGCAGATCGAAGTCCTCACCGCCGAGGAAGGTATCGCCGTTGGTGGAGAGCACCTCAAACTGGTGCTCACCATCGATTTCATTGATTTCGATAATCGAGATATCAAAGGTACCGCCACCGAGGTCATAGACGGCGATCTTACGGTCACCGGTCTTCTTGTCCATACCAAATGCCAATGCGGCGGCGGTCGGCTCATTGATGATGCGCTTAACGTCAAGACCGGCAATTCGGCCGGCATCCTTGGTCGCCTGACGCTGCGAGTCATTAAAATAGGCTGGAACAGTGATCACAGCCTCGGTGACCGGCTCGCCAAGGTAGTCCTCGGCGGTCTTCTTCATCTTCTGCAGCACCTTGGCAGAGATCTCCGGCGGCGCCATACGGGTACCATGCGCCTCAACCCAGGCATCACCGTTCTCGGCCTTGATAATTTTGTAGGGCACCATGTGGATGTCCTTCTGTACCTCGGCATCCTCGAAACGGCGACCGATAAGACGCTTGATGGCGAACAGGGTGTTTTCCGGGTTGGTCACCGCCTGACGCTTGGCTGACTGGTCAACCAGTACTTCATCGTCTTTGGTATAGGCAATAATGGAAGGCGTGGTGCGGTCACCCTCGCTGTTCTCTATAACACGTGGTTTGCCGCCTTCCATGACCGCCACACAGGAGTTGGTGGTGCCCAAATCGATACCGATAATCTTACCCATCGTTTTACTCTCCCAAATGCTTGTTTTGCCCTGCCTTGCAGGGAAAAGAAATATCTACGCAGTTAATAAGGTCTTTGGTGACTAATTCAAGCCTTCAAAGCGAATCTTTAGCCCTTGCAAACAACAACCATGGCCGGGCGGATAAGGCGATCGTTGAGGAGGTAACCCTTCTGCATGACCGCGGTCACGGTATTCGGCTCATGCTCCTCCGATGCCTGCATTGTCATCGCCTGATGCAGTTCCGGATTAAAGGGCTCCCCCACCGGATTGACCTCCGTCACCCCAAACTTTTCCATCGCATTGGCCAACATCTTCAGGGTTAACTCAGTACCCTCGCGCAACTTGGCGATATCGGCGTCTTCACCGCTGGCCGCCTCAAGGCCCATCTCCAGACTGTCTTTGACCGGCAACAGCTCCAGGGCAAACTTTTCCAACGCATATTTGTGGGCATTTTCCACGTCCCGCTCAGCTCGGCGTCGGCTGTTTTCCAGCTCCGCCTGCACCCGCAAGACGTGCTCCCAGTTTTCGGCCGCCTTGTTGCGCGCTTCCTCAAGCATCACCGCCAGTTCCTCAACAGTATTTTCTACCGCTGCCTGCTCAACTTCGACGGTTGCCTCAACCGGCTGTTCGACCACCGGTGACTCTGACCCGGTTTCAGGAGACTTTGTCTCTTTGCTCATTCACACTACTCCGTTCATCTATTTTCCATACATTTCGATCGGTGCTGTCGCCGTAATCGGCAACGACACCCCTGGTGGCAATAATTTTCACATTCGGTCGCCCCTGGGCCATTACTCTGTGTTGCGTTCCTGGGCACGGGCGCCTCTGCCATTGCCTGCAAAACGCACCTTGCATTGATGGCTCAGGGGTCTCCTCGGTGTAAACAAAATTATTGCCGTCAGCCCCCTTAAGGGGGTCACTTTATCTGGTTCAACGTCGCACCCAGCAGTTGGGCCGTCACATCAACAAGTGGTATCACACGATCATAGGCCATACGCGTAGGGCCTATAACTCCCAGGACACCGATCACCTCGCCATCGACCTTATAAGGAGAGGCCACCACACTGCACTCGTCCAGCACTTCATAACCCGACTCTTCACCGATGAAGATCTGGACACCATCGGCATGCAACGACTGGTCCAGCAGCCTCAAAATATCGCGTTTTCGGTTAAAGGCATCGAACAGCTTACGCAGCTTGTCCAGATTTCCCATTTCCTCATAAGACATGAGGTTAGTCTGTCCGGCGAGGAGATAATCACCGTTTTGCTCTTCCTCCGTAAAGGCCTGCTGCGCCATCTGTATTGCATCGGCCATTAACTGGTTCATACTGCTGCGTGTATCGTCCATCTCATTTAGCAGAGTTTGGCGCACACGGCGCAGATCATGCCCGGCGCACAGCTGATTGAGATAATTGGCTATCTGCTGCAACTCAGCGGCGCTGTAATTGCGCTGCGTCTGGATAATCCTGTTCTGCACTTCGCGCTCATTGACCACCAGGATCACCAGTACCCGGTTGTGGGAGAGCGGCAAAAACTCCACTTGGCGCAGCGACACCTGCTCACGCCTGGGCAACATCACCACCCCGGCCATAGAGGTGACCTCAGAGAGATGGCGCGAGGCCGATGCCAACAGCTTATCCGGGTCTTCATTGCAGCCAATCTGCTGCTGCAGTGCCGAGATCACACTCTTGTTCAACGGCTTAATGGTAAGCAGGCTGTCGACAAACAACCGGTAGCCGCGGATAGTCGGGATGCGCCCGGCCGAGGTATGGGGCGCATGAATGAAGCCGAGTTCCTCCAGATCAGCCATCACATTGCGGATCGTGGCCGGGCTTATCTCCATGGTGGATTCCCTGGAGAGAGTGCGAGACCCCACCGGCTGCCCATCCCGGATATACCGCTCAACCAGATTCTTCAACAGCAACTGGGCACGTTCATTCAATTCGGTGGCGGACATAGACCTCAGTTCCCCAAATGCTCACTTATTAGCACTCACCCAAATCGAGTGCTAATAAGAATTATCCATGTAACAGCTTATCTGTCAAGCCGTGAGATGCTTGGCGGAACGCCCCTAACGTGTTAAGTTTCGGGAAGTTTTGGAGGGGCCATGGCTGACAGTTTCAAGCGAATAGGCATTATAGGAAAGTATGCTGACAACACTGTCGGTGAGACCCTGCGTGTCCTCTGCGACTACCTCCAGACCCGGGATGTTGAACTCCTGCTCGACGATGCCACCGCCGATTTCTGGCCTGATCACGGCGCTCTTGAGATCGCCAGCCGCGACCAGCTCGGGCGCCGCTGTGACCTAATCATCGTCGTCGGCGGCGATGGCACCTTTCTCAACGCCGCGCGCAGCCTGGCCACCCACAATCCCGCCCTGTTGGGCCTGAACCTCGGGCGGCTCGGCTTTCTGACCGATATATCCCCGGACCAGATGGTTGAACGACTCGACGAAATCCTCAGTGGTCGGTACTTAGAGGAAGAACGCTTTTTGCTGCACTGCCGCATCATCCGCGATGGTGAGCTCATCAGTGAAAGCGATGCCTTTAATGACGTGGTGGTGCACAAATGGGACGTTGCGCGCATGATCGAGGTGGACACCTATGTTAACGGCACCTTTGTCAACACCTTGCGCTCGGACGGCCTGATTGTCTCCACCCCGACCGGTTCAACGGCCTATGCCCTTTCCGGCGGTGGCCCAATACTGCAACCTTGCCTGAATGCCGTGATTATGGTTCCAATCTGCCCGCACACGATGAGTAATCGCCCAATTGTAGTGGACGCCGATACGGTGATCGAGATCGTGGTCAAGGGCCAGGATCAGTCCCACGCTCAGGTCAGCTGTGATGGCCAAATCAACCTCGGACTGGTAGCGGGCGATCGCATCCAAATCCGCAAAAAAGAACACACCGTGCGCCTTATCCATCCGGATGAGCACGACCATTTCCAAATCCTGCGTGCCAAGCTTAACTGGGGATAGACCCAAATGTTGAAACACCTGCATATCCGCAATTTCGCCTTGGTGGAGTCGCTGGAACTCGACTTCGAGCCCGGCATGAGCGTACTCAGCGGCGAGACCGGGGCGGGCAAATCAATCCTGCTCGACGCTCTCGGACTGACCCTGGGGGACCGTGCCGACAGTGCCGTTATCCGCCACGGCGAAGAACGTGCCGAGATCAGTGCCACCTACCAACTCCAGGGGCTGCCCGAGGTGAAGGCCTGGCTCGCCGAACGCGAGCTGGAGATGGACGATGAGTGCATCCTGCGCCGCATCGTGGGCGCCGATGGCCGCTCCAGGGCTTTTATCAATGGACAGCCCGCCCCGCTGCAGTCACTGCGGGAGCTGGGCGAACAACTGGTCGATATCCACGGCCAGCACGCCCACCAGTCCCTGCTCAAACGCGATGTTCAGCGCCGGATGCTCGACAGCTTCGCCGGTCAGATCGAACTGGCCAGGGAAACCGCCTCAGCCTGTCGCGCGTGGCAGCACCTGAACGAGGAATACGAACGACTGAACCGGGCAGGCACCGAGCGCGAAGCTCGCCTTGAACTGCTGCGCTACCAGGTTCAGGAGCTGGAGTCGCTCAAGCTCGGCCCCAATGAGCTGGCAGAGCTGGACGAGGAGCATACCCGCCTGGCCAACGCCAACCGACTGCTGGAAGGCGCACAAGGCGCTGTCACTCGCCTCTATGAAGGCGACGAGCAAAACATCAGCACCCTGCTCGAACAGACCCTGAGCGAGCTGCAAGAGCTGCAAAGCTTTGATAACAGCCTGTCATCCGCCTGTGAGATGCTGGAAGGGGCCGCCATCCAGGCCAGGGAGGCGGCCACGGAACTGCGCCACTATGTGGAACGGATGGAGCTTGATCCCGAGCGTCTCGCCTGGGTCGAGCAACGCCTTACCGATATCCACGACCTGGCCCGGAAGCATCGCATCGCCCCAGAGGGGCTCGAGCCATTGCACCAAGAGCTGCAACAGGAGCTCGACGAACTCGATCAGGCCGGCAGTCGGCTCGATGGGATGCAAGAGGAGATCGACCGAACTCTCGCCCACTATCAGGATCTCGCGAAGAAACTAAGCGACGGGCGCAGCAAGGCGGCAACAAAACTCGCCACGCTGGTCAGTGACAACATGCAGGAACTGGGTATGGGTGGCGGACGTTTTGATATTGTCCTCATTCCCACCGCAAACACACCCAGCCCCCATGGGTTAGAGGGCGTCGAGCTGCAGGTCAGCGCCAATCCAGGCCAGCCGCTTCGTCCCCTGAACAAGGTAGCCTCCGGCGGCGAGCTCTCTCGCATCAGTTTGGCGATCCAGGTCATTACCGCCTCCCAGGAAGGGATCCCGACACTGATCTTCGACGAGGTGGATGTGGGGGTCGGCGGCGGTGTCGCTGAGATGGTCGGTAAGCAACTACGCGTCCTGGGGGAAAACCGCCAGGTGCTCTGCGTTACCCATCAGCCGCAGGTCGCAGCGCAGGGCCACCACCATTTCCAGATCAGCAAAAGCAGCCAGGGCAAAGTCACCCGGACCGAGGTGGCAGCCATCGAAGGCGAAGATCGTGTGGCTGAGATCGCGCGTATGTCCGGCGGGGTTACAGTGACCGAGCAGACCCTCGGTCATGCCCGGGAACTCATCAGCCAGGCGCAGCAGAAAAACAAACAGCAAAAGGCCGGCTAACCAGACTCGAACCGCTTCGCATTCCCCCTCCCCCAGAGGGCAACACTGATTAAGCCATTTGCGCATTCGGTAGGAGCCCAGTCCCCTGGGCGAATATTCGCCGAGAGGACTCGGCTCCTACAGTTTTTAGCGTTTTCGTGTCGGGCCGCGGCTTATGCCAATTTATCGCTTATTCGATTTCTCTTTTTTCTGGCACTCGGGACAGACCCCCTGGATCGTCAGGCTGTGGTCGGTCATGCTGTAGCCATACTTTTTGGCGATATCGCGCTGCCGCTGCTCGATGGTCTCATCAATGAACTCATCCACCCTGCCGCACTTGATGCAGAGAATATGATCATGGTGGCGCCCCTCGTTCAACTCGAAGACCGAATGACCGCCCTCGAAATTGTGCCGGAACACCAGCCCGGCCGATTCAAACTGGGTTAACACCCGGTAGACAGTGGCAAGCCCGACATCCTCGCCGGATTCCAGCAACGCCTTATAAACATCCTCGGCACTGAGGTGGCGCATCTCGGCATGTTCCAGAATGTCGAGGATCTTGATCCGCGGCAGGGTGGCCTTTAAGCCGGCTTTTTTCAGTTCCTGATTCATCATTTTTTCAACGTTCTGTTCGCAGCGCCTGTCACCATGCGGTATCATGCGCGCATTGACTGTTTGCGTGGAAATACAATGCAAAGAATTCTCATTTCTCTGATTATACCGTTTGTCCTGTCTGCTTGCGCCCACAAAATCGATATCCAACAGGGCAATGTTATCACCGAGGAGCAACTGTCACAGGTCAAGCCTGGAATGGATCGCCATCAGGTCCGCCAACTTATCGGCACCCCTATGCTCACCGATCCTTTTCACACCAATCGGTGGGACTACTATTACAGTATGAAACCCGGCAGGAAAGAGACGGTGAGCTATCGCGCTACACTGTTCTTCAGTAACGACCGCCTTCTCCGTATCGTACGTGATGGCCCAATCCCGGAGAAAGATACCCCAAAACTTGAAAAGAAACGTTAATAACCCGGCGACTATACTGGTCTATTGATTCCGGGAGACAACCACACTACTGCCGTCAGGTGGCCATTTCAGGAGCAAACATTTATCAGGCTCCTCAACACGGCCCCCTTCCCCCTGAGAGAGTAATGGTAACCGTCAGGAGGCCTCGCTCTCCGCTTTACCGGCATCCCCACCGCCTTTTTTCATCTGCTTGCCTTCGGCGGCACGCTGTTTGCGGACCTCCTTGGGATCCGCAATCAAAGGACGGTAGATCTCCACGCGATCCTTGGCGCGCAGGGGCGCATCCAATTTACTCAACTTACCGAAGATCCCGACCTTGGTTTTCTCCAGGTTGATCTCGGGAAAGCGCTCCAGTACACCGGAACGTTCAATCGCGCTACGCAGCGTCGTTCCCTCCTCCACTTCAAGCGGGATCAATACCTGAACATCCGGCAGGGCATAAACGACCTCAATCGGAAAGGTTTCACGCTTTGCCATAGACTTCCACCGCACGTTTAGAAAAGGCATCTACCAGATTGTTAGCGATCTGACTGAAGATAGGACCCAAGGCCATACCGACCAAGCGGCTGGAAAACTCGAATTCGAGATCCAGCGATATCTTGCATGCACGCTCTCCCAGTATATCGAAGCGCCAGAAGCCTTCCAGTTGCTTGAATGGCCCCTGCTCCAGGCGCATTTCGATCATCTTGTCCCGCTGGAGCCGATTTTTTGTCGTAAAGGACTTGTGCAGGCTGCCGTGAGCGATCTCGATGGTGGCGCGGATCTGATCCTCATCCTGCGACAGAATCTGCGAGGAGCGGCACCAGGGCAGGAACTTCGAATAGGAGCCGATATCATTGACCAGCGCATACATTTCGCTGGCGCTGTAGGGCACGAGAGCGGTTTTGTTTATCGTCGTCACAATATATCCAGGTTCATTAAGTTTGTTCTGAAGCCGTTAACTCTGCTCATCATCAAGAACAAAGTGAGCCCCCTCTCCTCAAGGAAACGACTACACGAAGGCGGTCGGTTGGCCGTATCAGAAACATACGACCAAGGGGCAGATGAAACTCACAACATATAAGGGGATTTAACTCCCCTATTCCCCTGAGAGGAAAAAAATCGTGTCGCAGCGGTTACCTGTTATGTCCTTAAGAAATAACCATATATATGGAGATTAGAACCTAATCACACCGATAGCATTAAGAAATACCAGCGTCACAGCAAGCGGACTCACATAACGGATGAGAAAATACCACAGGTTGAAGCCCACACCTTCCCCCATATTCAACTCACCCAGGCTCGAACTGCGGCGCATCTCCCAGCCGGCGAACAGGGCGATCAACAGGCCGCCGAGGGGCAACATGATATTGGCCGTGAGATAATCGAGCAAATCGAAGAAGGTCTTGCCGAAGAGCTGATATTCCTCCCCGGAAAGAAGGTTAAAAGACAAAACCGTCCCAATACCCAACAGCCAGGTAGCAATCCCCACCCAGACCGAGGCATAGATGCGGTTCACCCCGTGATTTTCCACCATCCAGGTCACCGCGGGCTCAATCAGCGAGATCGCCGAGGTCCAGGCGGCAAAGGTCAGCAGCAGAAAGAACAGGCTGCCGAAAAAGACCCCGCCCGGCATATGCCCAAAGGCAATCGGCAAGGTCTGGAAAATCAGACCGGCACCGGCGCCTGCTTCCAGCCCATTGGCAAAGACGATGGGAAAGATCGCCATACCGGCGAGCAATGCCACCAGGGTATCCATGCCGGCAATCACCAGCGAGGTTTTGGCGATAGAGGTACGCTCTGGCAGATAAGAGCCATAGATCATGATCGCCCCCATACCGAGGCTCAGGGTAAAGAAGGCGTGCCCCAGGGCGATCAGCACCGACTCCCAGCTCAAGTGCTCTACGCCGGTCGCATCGACCTTATATAGCAAGGCATGAAAATCCACGTTGAAGAGGAAAGAGAGCCCCTTGCCAAAAGCAGGGGTATTCATTGCATAGCCGACCAGCACCAGCAGCAGCACGAACAACGCCGGCATCAGGTAGCGTACCGCCTTCTCCAGTCCACTGCGCACCCCACGCGCCACCACAACCGTCGTCATCACCATAAAGATGGTATGCCAGGCCAACAGCCGCTCAGGGTCGGCAATCAATGCGGAGAAGATACTGCCGGCCCCGTCAGCGGTCACCCCCGTAAAAGTCCCCGCCGCAGTGCGGAAGAAATAAGCCAGCGCCCAGCCGGCAATAACCGAATAGTAGGAAAGAATGAAAAAACCGGCGAGCATTCCCGCCCAACCCAAGTATTGCCAGTGAGGAGAACGCCCCTCATCTTGAGCGAGGTGACGCATGGTATTGAGGGGACTGCGCCGGCCACGACGCCCCAGCATCACCTCGGCGATCATAATCGGGATACCGATGATTGCGATACATAACAGGTATACCATGACGAAAGCGCCGCCGCCATTTTCACCGGTGATGTACGGGAATTTCCAGATATTTCCCAGCCCGACGGCTGAACCCGTCGCTGCAAGAATAAATGCCCAGCGGCCGGACCACTGGCCGTGCAAGGATTCCCGTTTTTCCGCCATCTCACTCCCCCGGTTTCATTTTTGCCACAATTGTCGGCGAAATCGCCCCCCGCCTCAACTCCGGCAGGGTACAGTGGGTGATATCGGCGCCTCCACCCGGTAAAAGGCCACGAAACACACGATCGTGAAGACAACGATAGCCTTCCGGGAACCGACATCATGGCGGTGGTAAGAGGCGAAGCGCTCATACCTTCCGTCTGTTCCATGGTCATCCAAGGGTTTTTCCGCTAAATAAAAGCCCTCCTCCCCCTGTCTCATTGCCATCAGTATCTCTATAATGCCGCTCTATGGCTAAAAACAGCAAAACCGTCAAAGGCGCCGGCTCCAGCA
>JBFEYJ010000013.1:0-29833 GCA_041562215.1 Thiohalomonadaceae bacterium
ATAATTCGCTCGGCCATGGCGTTGTATGACTCCCCCAGCGTGTCGATCTCGTCATGCAGCGCATTGTGTTGACTACTCTTATAGGGGTCGTGCCGCTTGAAACCGCTCTGGCGGAACTGTTCGATATGTTGTGACAGGCGGAACAGGCGCCTTGTCAGCTGATTGAACAAGAATAGCCCTAGCAGCAGACCGAAGATCACACTCGCGCCGACCGCCAGGGTGCTTATCTGCAGGAAGTAGCTGCCCTGAAGCAGCGTCTTGAGCGTGTCGTAGTCTTCGCCGCTGAGTACTACATAGAGGTATTGGCTGGGCGGGCCCTGAAAAGGATAGGCGGCAGCGGAGAAGATCTTTTGCCGGGTTTCGCTACGTGGGTCGTCACCCAGAATGGGGTACGCCATGTCGCCGTTGAGAAAACGGAGGATCGGCGCCAGTGCCACCCGATCGCGTTTGATCTTCATCTGTGGCGCCTCAAAGGCGAGGATTTTGCCCTCGGTGTCGAGCAGGTAGATCTCGATGGCCGGGTTGATATGCATGTAGTAAGAGAAGATCTGTTTGATCTCTTCCTCGTGCAGACGCTCCCCACCAATGAGATTCCTCTGTACCAGTAGCTGCCTTGCCAGATCGCGGTGAAATCGCTGGTTGACCTCTTGCAGGAACAGCTGGCTGGCGGAAAGGGTGAACAGCCCATATCCGATCCCCAGGGTCATCATCAGCAGTACCAGCACCAGCGCCAGCTTGCCGTAGAGCGTCTTGAGCATCAGGGATTCTCCGCAAACTTGTAACCAACGCCCCATACGGTGAGCACGTAGCATGGCCTGGCCGGGTCTTTTTCGATCTTGCCGCGCAGGCGATTGATGTGTGAGTTGACCGTGTGCTCGTAGCCCTCATGTCCATAGCCCCAGACCTGATCCAGCAGTTGGACACGACTGTAGACCCGCCCTGGGTGCTGGGCGAAGAACAGCAGCAATTCGAACTCCTTGGCGGTGAGTTCCACTCTCTTACCGCTGGAGGTAACGCTTCGGCGTTCAACATCGATGTGCAGGTCACCGCAGTCGAGTGTTTCGCCGGCCGGTTGGCAGGGATTGCTCCCCATCGCCTCGGCGCGGCGAAACAGGGCCTTGACCCGCGCCACCAGCTCGCGAATGCTGAAGGGTTTGGTCAGGTAGTCATCCGCGCCCATCTCCAGTCCCAACACCCGATCCAGTTCCGAGGACTTGGCTGTAAGCATGAGGATGGGGATGTAGCATTGTTCGCTGCGCAGGCGTCGGCAGATGGTGAGCCCGTCGGTGCCGGGCAGCATCAGGTCCAGGATAATCAGCTCGTGCTGCCCGCTGAGGGCGGAGGCGAGACCTTCACCGCCATCGCTTTGCACCTCCACATCATAGCCTTCATCGCGCAGGTGCAGCGCGACAAGATCGGCGATGTTGTGATCGTCCTCGATCACCAGAATTTTGCGCGCCATTTCTCGATATTCCTTCTCTTTTTGTCACTGGTAGGATACGGCGTACTGTTCACGAAATAATCACGCGATACCCACTATATTAGTGGGTTATATGAATATTTTTGATTACGAATTATGCTCTCCGGTATGATGCTGTTGCTCCAAAGGAGCATGGTGAGCCTTCATGGAGGTGGCTTGTGCTTAAATAATTTAAAAAATTTGTGAGTCTGTGATGATGAAACCTCAACTCCCCCTACGGTTTGCCGTAATGGCCGCCGCGATCTTCCCCCTATCCGCTTTCGCAACCAACGGCTATCAGCTCATCGGTGTCGGCGCCTACCAGAAGAGCCTTGCTGGTGCCGTTACCGCTTCACCCGGTAGCGCCATGACCGCTGTCTCCAATCCCGCCGGCATGGCCCGCATCGGTTCCCGCGCCGACTTCTCCATGGAGGCGTTCATGCCTGATCGTTCCGTCGACTTCACTGCCTTGGGCGGTACTTCCGACGATAGTGCGGTCAAAATGTACGGTGTCCCGGCTATCGGCTGGGCCGCTCCTACATCAGAGGGCAGCGATGTCTATTTCGGCGGCGGTATGTTCGGAACCTCCGGTATGGGAGTCGATTATGCTTCAACGAACCTGGCCCCTGGTTACTTTGCAGACCCATCCAACCCGGCTAGTTTCGTCGCTGATCCGGTGTACTGGGATGGTTACAGCAACCTCTCCTTCTGGCAGATGGCCCCCGGTTTTGCCTGGAACGTCAACTCCCGCTACAGCGTTGGCGCCACCCTTAATATCGACTACCAATCAGTGGCTTTCAAGCAGCGCGCCCTTGCCGATACGGATGGCAACAGCGAAGGTGACCAAGTTATCCAGAATTTTGATCTCAGTCGCGGTGCCAGTGGCTTTGGTCTCGGTCTTGGTCTGGGTCTGCTCTACGATGTCAGTGACCAGTTGACTGTGGGCTTCAACTACAAGAGCAAGCAGCAGTTCGATGCGCTTGAGTACCAGCTTGGCTATGGCGACCTGCTTAATCTTCCCGGCAGCAATTGTCCCGGTGGCGTCTGTCCCTCCGGCACCTACCGGCTGGATTTGGACTTCCCGCAACAGGCCGCTCTCGGTTTGGCCTTTAAGCCGAATCCGGCGCTCACCGTTTCGGCTGATGTGAAGTGGATCGATTGGTCCGATACCATGGGTAAGCTGTCAGTAGAAGGCCCGGGCGATGTGAGTATCCCCATGGATCCGGGTTGGGAGGACCAGACGGTTTATGCCCTGGGCGTGGCCTACAAAGTGAATCCCCGCATGAACGTGCGCGGTGGTTACAACTACGCCAAGTCGCCAATTGGTGATGATGAGGCGAGCCGTAACCTGATCCTGCCGGCTATCGTTGAGACTCACTATACTGTCGGTATGGACTACAGCCTCAATAAGCACTGGGAACTGGCGCTGCACTACATGATGGTGCCGGAAAAGACGCTGACCGCACCGGCAACCGATACCGTTGCACCCGGCGCCGATATCAGCCTTTCCGAGAGCTCATTCGGTATGAACATCGGCTACCGCTTTTAACTGAAGAGAGGTAGGAGCGGCTGCCGGCCGCGAGACAAGGGAAGCGCATGACACTAATCGCGGCAGGATGCCGCTCTTACTGCTCAGGGGCATACCTGCTATATCGCCTGTCGGCTTCACTAAGCATGATCCGACAGGCTTCTTTCCCTATTCCGGACCTACCCTAACTTCCCCGCTCTGCTATTATGGCGCCCTATGGATGCCATTGAACTCAGTCTGTTTTCCAGCCGTATCGAGTCAGTATGTGAGGAGATGGGAGCAGTGCTGCGACGCACGGCCTTCTCCCCTAACATCAAGGACCGCCTCGATTACTCCTGCGCGGTATTCGACGCCGCAGGACGGCTTTGCGCCCAGGCGGCGCACATCCCTGTCCACCTCGGCAGCATGGCTTATGCCATGTGCGATATCGTCGGCAAACTGGAGTGGAGGGAGGGTGATATGGTGGTGGTCAATGATCCCTTTCTTGGTGGTACTCATCTGCCGGATGTGACGCTGATCGCACCGCTTTTTATCGAAGATAAACTGCAAGGATTTGTTGCTAACCGCGCCCATCATGCGGATATTGGTGGCAATACACCTGGCTCCATGCCGATCTCCCGCCAGCTGGAGGAGGAGGGGGTGGTGATCCCGCCCTCGCACTTGGTGCGAGCCGGAAAGTTAAACGAAGCGCTGCTCAAGCAGATTCTGGGCAGTACCGGCAATTCGCTGGAGCTGCACGGTGATTTCGCCGCCCAGATGAGCGCCAATCGCAGCGGGGTGGCGCGGCTTGGGCAGTTGATCCACGACATGGGGAGTGATGCCTACGCGCAGGCGTTGCAGGCACTTAACGATTATGCCGAGCGGCTTGCCCTTTCCGCCCTGGCTGATATCCCGGACGGTCGGTATCGTTTCAGTGACTGGCTGGACGATGATGGCCTTGGCAATACCGATTTGGCGATTGTTGCCATGGTGAAGGTCGATAACGGCAGGATTGAGGTTGATTTCAACGGTACTGCGCCTCAGACAGCAGGTAACGTCAATTGCCCGTTGTCTGTGGCCGCGGCAGGTGTTTACTACGTATTTCGTTGCCTGATGCCTGAACAGACCCCCGCCTGTGCAGGGGCCTTTCGCCCGATTGCGATCACCGCTCCTCTGGGCTGCCTGCTCAATGCCCAACGTCCTGCGGCGGTGGCGGCGGGTAACGTTGAGACTTCCAGCCGGGTGGTGGATGTTATTTGCGGGGCGCTGGCCCAGGCCTTGCCCGAGCGTATCCCGGCCGCCAGTCATGGCTCGATGAACAACCTCGCCATGGGGGCGCGTAGTGATGCGGGGCGCTGGGATTACTATGAGACAATGGGCGGGGGCATGGGGGCCGGGGCCTCTGGCGGTGGTTTGTCTGCCGTGCAAACTCATATGACCAACACCCTCAACACCCCCGTTGAGGTGCTTGAGATGAATTATCCCTTACGTGTACGCCGTTATACCGTTCGCCGGGGTTCAGGTGGTGCGGGCTCTCGTCCCGGTGGTGACGGTCAGGTGCGGGAGTTCGAGTTTCTCGCTCCGGCACAGGTTACACTACTCACTGAGCGGAGGCGTCATGCTCCATGGGGGCTGGCTGGCGGAGCGCCAGGGGCGGTCGGTGAGAATCGCCTGAATGGCGAATTGCTCCCGGGTAAGACCAATGTTGTCGTTAAGGCCGGTGATCGTCTTTGTGTGGCTACCCCCGGGGGTGGTGGGTGGGGGAAACCGAATAGGGTTTAGCGTGGATATTGCCATGGATGTGACACAGGACAAGGTAGGAAACCTGTTTTCGTAACTTTCGTGCCCTGAAGAGGGCGATATGAGGTTAGTCCCGTGAACTCAGGGTCTCAGTGATACAAATTCAGCATTAAGGAAACGGATCAAACCGATGAAAAATATTATTCCAGCCATACTGGTTATCGCGCTGGCCGGCTGTGCCGGCGCAGTGGGCAGCGGCTACGGCCAAGGTGGGCTCAACGGTGACGGGCGCAGCTATAGTGAGGCCCGTGCCGACAATAACATTACCGCTCAGGTCAACATGCTGTTGGTGCAGGATCGGGAGATCCCGGCGATGGATATCGATGTGACGACGCTGAACGGGGTATTGACCCTGAGTGGCACAGTGCCGAATCACTCTCTGATTGGGCGTGCAGGGCAACTTGCCGCTTCGGTGGATGGGGTGGTCAAAGTGATCAATCACCTCAGGGTTTCCCACTGACAGGACAGGTATGCGGCGATGTGCGGAATCTGTGGTGAATTGAAACTGGATGGCTCGACCCCTGAGCTGGAACGTACCGGTCGCATGCTCAAGCGCCTTGAGCGGCGCGGCCCTGATCATGAGGGCAGCTACTCCGACGGCCCGGTGGCTTTGGGTCACCGTCGTTTGGCGATCATCGATCTGTCCGAGCGTGGCAATCAACCGATGGTCGATACCGAACAGGGTCTGGCCATCGTCTTTAACGGCACCATTTACAACTACCCGGAGCTGCGCGAGGAGCTCAAGGCGCTTGGGCACCACTTCGCATCCGACGGCGATACCGAGGTGATCCTCAAGGCTTATGCCGCCTGGGGTGACCAGTGCGTGGAGCGGCTCACCGGCATGTTTTCTTTTGCAATCTGGAACATGCACACTCAGCAGCTGTTCCTGGCGCGAGATCGCCTCGGTATCAAGCCGCTCTATTACAGCCAGAGCGAAAGGGGCTTTCTCTTCGCCTCCAACATACAGGCATTATTGGCCGCCGGTGGGGTGGACACCTCTATCGATCCGGTAGCCCTGCACCACCAGTTCACCCTGCATGCGGTGATCCCGGCGCCACGCACCATCCTCAACGGGGTACGCAAGCTTCAGCCGGGCCACACCCTGACTATCGACCGGGAGGGCAACAGCGAGCTGCGTCGCTACTGGCAGCTTTACGCCTCCCGCCCGACTGAAGCCCCCCAGGCGTCTTATGGTGAGTCCGAGTGGGTCGAGGCGATTCACGCGGCGCTGAAAAAGTCGGTCAAACGCCGTCTCGATATCGCTGATGTGCCGGTCGGCGTGCTGCTCTCCGGTGGGCTCGACTCCTCCCTGCTGGTCGGTCTGCTGGCCGAGCAGGGGGTGAAGGATATTCTCACCTTCTCCATCGGTTTCGAGGACCAGCCGGAGGAGCAGGGCAGTGAGTTCGAATACTCCGATCAGGTAGTGGCGATGTACAACACCCGCCACCACAAGTACCAGATCCCCAACGAGCAGGTGTTGCAGCGGCTGCCCGAGGCGGTGTCACAGATGGCCGAGCCGATGGTGGGCCAGGACGCGGTTGCCTTCTACCTGCTCTCCGAGCGGGTAGCTAAAGAGGTCAAGGTGGTGCAGAGCGGGCAGGGGGCCGACGAAGTCTTCGCCGGCTACTTCTGGTACCCGCTGATGGCCGCCGAGAAGGGTAGCGATCTGGAGCGATTCGCCCGCCACTACTTCGACCGTTCGCACGAGGAGTTCCTCGAAACGGTGAGCGCTGACTATCGCGGCGAGGACCATACCTCGAAACTGGTGGCCGACATGCTGGACGAGCCCGGTGCCGACGAGTACCTGGACAAAGTCCTGCGCATGGACACCACTACGCTGATCGTGGATGACCCGGTCAAGCGGGTCGATAACATGACCATGGCCTGGGGACTGGAGGCGCGAGTGCCGTTTCTCGACCACGAACTGGTGGAACTGGCCATGTCGATGCCGCCGGAGATGAAACTCGGTCCCGATGGTAACGACCACAAGTATGTACTGAAGAAGATCGCCCGTGGTCTCATCCCCGATGCGGTGATCGACCGGCCCAAGGGGTATTTCCCGATGCCCGCATTGAAGTTTGTGCGCGGTGAGTTCCTCGAGTTCATGCGCGCCATTCTCGACTCCGAGGCCTGCCGTAACCGTGGCGTTTATAATCGTGCCTACGTGGAAAAGTTGTTGGCCGATCCGGACGACGAAGCCCACTTCACCAAGCTGCGAGGATCCAAATTGTGGCATCTGGCGCTGCTGGAGTTGTGGCTGCAGCGCAATGTGGATGCAATAGCGGTGTTATAGCTCGTATTGTCCAAGCCGTGGGTGAGGAGTCTCATGAGAGCGGTCGTTCCGGCCGCCATCTTGTGTCGTGTTGTTAGTACTTGAATTGCGTTAGCCGTACGGTCTCGTTCCATAACCAATCGGCCAACGCTTCATCGAGTGCCAATTTACGCGGTCTCTTCTCCTTGAAGTCTTTATAATACTTACCGGTAACGGAGTTGCATAAGGGTGACGATGAGAGGAATACCCCTGTTTTTGCCCCCTTGTCTGGCGAGCGTGCAAAATATCGACGGAACAGCGGGTATATCGGTAACAGTTTCCTGGGGAAGGCCTGGCGCAGCATCGGCGTATCCACAATCCCTGGGTCAAAGCAGTTGACTGTGACCCCCTTCACCCTGACTAAATCGGCCAATCTTCTGGTGAACAGAATGCTATACAACTTGCTATTGCAATAGGCCTGTTCAGCGCTGTAATTTTTCCTTAACTCAATATCACCGTAATCCACCACCGCATCGGCATGCCTGAATGAGGCGGTATTAATCACCCGGGCCCCATCTGAGCTTTCCAGCAAGGGCATCAACCTGCCGGTTAAAACAAACGGCGCCAGATGGTTCACTGCCAGCGTCATTTCCACACCGTCCTTAGACTCAGAGAAGGCGTCGTCGGCCCAGACCCCCGCATTGTTAGCCAACACGTCGACGCAGTCAGTCATACCAGCGATTTTCTCCGCAGCGTGATGCACCGACTCCAGTGAGGAAAAATCACAATGGATATAGTGCACGCTGTTCCTTAACGGCCGGTTCCGTATCAATTGCGCAAACTTTTCCTCATTTCTTGCCAGCACAAAAAATGTGGCACTCTCCCGCTTATCTAGCTGATACAACCAATCAGTACCAAACCCGGAAGTTACACCATTTATAACAATATTTTTCACAACCTGCTCCCTGTTTAATTTCAGTACTGCTACAAAGCTTGCTTAATGACGGATAACGACCTTACCAAAATGACGTCGGCTGTCGAAATGCTCCCAGGCTTCCCTTGCTTTATCAAACGGAACAACGCGATCCACCACCGGATGTAACTGGTGCTTCTCCAGGGCGCGGTTAAGGTCCTCGAACTCCTCACGGCTCCCCACGGTATTGCGGCGAAGGCTCGCACCGCTCCCATAAAGCGAGCTGAACGGGATATCGGCAGGACCTGTGGCAACAAAACCGATAACGGCAATTTCACCGCCGATTGTCGTTGCGCCGAGCGACTGCTCCAGCGTTCCCGCTCCTCCCACTTCAACAACACGGTCCACCCCGCGCCCTCCAGTTAGCTCACGCACCTTTTCACCCCAGGCCGACACTTCGTTGTAATTGATCACCTCATCGGCCCCCATTGCCTTCAGGCGTTGCGCTTTCTCACTGCTGGAGGTGGTAGCAATTACCCGCGCCCCGCGCAGTTTTGCCAACTGAATAGCGAAGAGAGAGACGCCACCGCTGCCGAGCGTCAGAACGGTATCGCCCGGGGATACAGGTGCCGGGCCGGCCAGAGCACTCCAGGCCGTTACCGCCGCACAAGGAAGTGTCGCAGCAGCTTCGAACGAAAGATATTCGGGGATGGACACCAGCGCTTCCTGACTGACGACCTTGTATTCGGTCAACCAGCCATCCCTGTCGCTGCCGTACTGTTCAGCGATAGCCGTGACCGGGAAACGGCCGCCCATCCAGTTGGGAAAAAACGTGTTCGTCACCCTGTCACCGACCCTGAAACGCGATACCCCGCCGCCGACCGCAACGATCTCACCCGATCCATCCGACAATGGGACAAGGCCGGGCCGACAAGACATGGGATACTCCCCGTGCAGCAGTGCCAGGTCGCGGTAGTTGAGGGCGCTGGCCCTAACTCTGACAAGCACTTCTCCTGTACCGGGTTGAGGTATCTCCTCATTCTGCAGGATAAGGTGATCAAGGCTGCCAAACTGCTCAAGACGGTAGCTCTGCATGAAGACGACTCCTTGTATGTGTGAGTGTCAGCATGATAATTTGGCAGGCAGATACGAATTATCACTCAGCGTCTCGGATTATTGTCTTTTCGTCCAAATTTCAGGGAGGGTTATGGACCCGCTGGAAGATATCTTCACGGCCATGCATATCGAGAGCGCGCTCTACGCGCGGCTGCAGGCCAAAGCGCCTTGGGGGATCACTTTCGGTACCAGCCCCAATGCCCGCTATGCGATTGTTGTGCGTGGCCATTGCTGGCTGAGCGCGTCCAGCCTGCCGCAGCCCATTGCCCTGGCAAGCGGGGACTGTTTCATCGTCAAGGGCGAGGCAGAATTCCAGTTGCAGGATGAGCTGGGCCGCGACCTACTCGCATGTAACGAGGTCTTTCACGAACACGCCGGTGATACGGTAAGCGTCGGTGGCGATGGCGCACTGACCGATATCGTCGCCGGACGTTTTGCCTTCGACTCCTCCGGCGGCGAGCCTCTGCTCTCCCTGCTCCCCTCTGTGCTGCACATTCGCATGGACAGTGAACGCGCCCGACTGTTGCAGGCAACCCTGCAGCTTATCGCAATTGAAACCACGGAGCAGTCCATGGGAGCGCGGCTCGTGGTAAACCGTCTCGCAGATGTTTTGTTCATGCAGGCGATGCGGGCCTATTGCACTTCCAAGGACTGCCATCACAGCGGATGGTTGTCTGCCTATACCGACCGCAGACTGGGTATGGCATTGCGGGCAATGCATGCAGAAATCGAACGCTCCTGGACAGTAAACTCCCTTGCCACTATCGCCGGCATGTCACGCTCTGCATTTGCCCAACATTTCAAAACCATCGTCGGTGATACGCCTCTCAACTACCTTAACCGTTGGCGTATCTATCGCGCAAAAAACCTCCTGCGTCAAAGCGATCTGGCATTGATAGAAATCGCCCAGCGTGTTGGGTACGAAAGCGATGGAGCGTTTAATCGTGCGTTTAAGCGCAGCGTGGGTATCGCGCCAGGTGAATACCGCCGTCTGAACAGCTTTTGAAAGACCCTAATGCTCTCTGTTCTTCTACTCCAGGCAGCGGTAGGAGCGCATGCTGGATACTCATCCACAGATAAGGCAAACGGCACCCGGTGGCGCTGTTTTTACTTTTGTCACCGTTATGAGTGGAGTCGAACTCAACCCGGCGATGTTGTCTGCGGCTTTGTGCCGTGGGATGCTACTAGCCACTGATCCTGCTCTCCCATAGCGAGATATTGATAATCAGGTTGACGGCTTCTTGTCCCCAGGTGGGTTGAGACCTGCCCTGCTGTCCATCCAGTAAGTCGTCTCGCCAGGCCGGTGCGCCGTCCAGACCGGGACAACATGCCGGCATCTCTTGGGACGTGTTCGCTTTTCTGCAGCCTATTCACGTATTGCGCGGTGGCAAACGTAGAAGAGGCCTTGATTCATGCAAGTAAAGGAAGATGCGCTAAACTCCACCTGCGCACCGCTGCTATTTACCACTCTCTTAGCGGTATACACTTGATAACGGCGGGGTTGGCACCATTGACATAGAGACTATCGATTTTTTAGGTAATTCGTTTTCAGCACAAGAGGTTCATTATGGATGTATTAGAGCGTATCGACGAGCAGGTGAAGAGTAACCCTATCGTCATCTACATGAAAGGCACCCCGCAGATGCCGATGTGCGGCTTCTCCAGCCGTACCGCCCAGGCGATGCAGGCCTGCGGCGTGGAGTTTGCCTACGTCAATGTGCTGGCCGACCCGGAGATCTTCGAGAATCTGCCCCGTTACCAGAACTGGCCGACTTTTCCCCAGATCTATGTCAACGGTGAACTCATCGGTGGTCACGATATCGTGATGGAGATGTACCAGAAGGGCGAGTTGCAGCCACTGCTGCAGGCTGCTGCCGGTAAGAAAGCCGACGAAGCGTAGCTTCGCGTCCATCGTCAGCGAATAAGCTGAGCGCTGCGAATGCCGGTCGGGAATGCTGACCGGCATTTGTGACAACCAAGGGTTAGCTCCTGCCTTCACTGGCGGGTGAGTCATTCGCCAACAGTCTTTAACCCACAGATAACCCTTCTCCTTCCGGCAGTCGCAACGAGAGGCCGGATCCGTCCTCTTTCTGCGAATCGTATCGCTTGTTCCCTACTCTCTTATCGAGAGCCCACCGCCCTAACCACCCTGAGGATAGAAGTCCAGGAAACGCTGGGCTTGACACAAGGCTTGCCTCAGCTCCATTCGTCGGGGCCGATGCTTTCGTGTGAAGTGAGTCTTGTGTCCGTTAACAAATTTTTACAGCTCAAATAGGTGTTTCTTAAGGGGACATTCAGCTTTTTCCTCTATAAATGACGCCATGCTTCCATTTGGCTCAGGAGTGATGACAATGAATGATGAAGTGCAAATCAAGGTATGGGATCCACTGGTGCGGCTTTTTCACTGGTCACTGGTGGTGGCTTTTACTGTTGCCTACCTCTCAGAGGATGATTGGCAGAACCTGCATGTGTGGGCCGGCTATACCGTAGCGGGGCTCGTTGCCTTCCGCCTGGTGTGGGGCTTTATCGGGACTGAACATGCACGGTTTCGTGATTTTGTTTATTCTCCCTCGACGGTATTCGGCTACCTCAAGGATCTGATCGCGCATCGTGCCAGGCGTTATCTCGGGCACAGTCCCGCCGGCGGGGCGATGGCAGTGGTGTTGCTGATCTCGCTGGCCGCGACGACTCTCTCCGGGATGAAGCTCTATGCGGTCGAAGAGAACGCAGGGCCTTTTGCCTCGATGCAGATAGAGAGCATCAACCCCATATCAAGTGTCTACGCTGATGAGGACGAGCATGAGAATGGCGAAAGGCGTGAGGGGCGCGGTGAAGGAGACGAAGAGCTATGGGAGGAACTGCACGAGTTCTTTGCCAATTTCACGCTGTTGCTGGTGTTCCTGCACATCGGCGGGGTGGTGGTGAGCAGTTTTGCCCATGGCGAGAATCTGCCGCGTTCCATGATTACAGGCAAAAAGCGCAAGGAGTGATCCGGTGGAAGCCGTTCGCATCTGGGAGCTGCCTGTCCGCTTGTTTCACTGGATGTTTGCCGCCTCATGCTCTGTGGCGTGGCTGAGCGGCGATGACCCGCGTTATACAGACCTGCATCTGTATGCCGGTTACCTGGCGGTGGGGCTGGTGATGTTTCGCCTTGGGTGGGGTCTCATCGGCGGTCGCTATGCACGATTCGGTCAGTTTGTGCTGGGGCCTGGTGCGGTGCTCGGCCATCTGCGTCATCTGTTCGATCCCTCACGCCGTCAGGACCATGGTCACAACCCGGCCGGGGCGCTGGCCATTCTCGTGATGCTGGGACTGGTTTTGCTGTTGGGTCTAACAGGGCTGATCGTGCTCGGTGGCGAGGAGGGATTCGGGCCGCTGGCTGGTGTATTCAGCATTGCTCAGGGTATTGGCGTTCATGGGTGGCACGACTGGCTGGCCTGGGTACTGCTGGCGGTGGTTATGTTGCACCTGGCCGGTGTTGCCCTGGAGAGCCTGTTGCAGAGACAGAACCTGCCGCGCGCTATGATAACCGGACTGAAGATGGCCCCTGAAGGGGTGGCTGAGTCGCGTAATTTCAGCGCCATAGGCTGGATGCTGCTGCTTGTGGTCGCCAGCTATAGCGTCGCCTGGTTTTTTCCCTATTTGAAGGCAAGCGAAGCAGAGCCTTACCTGCCATTTGTCGGTGCGGAGCTCAAACAGAACGCACAGTGGCAGGAGAGCTGTAGTGAGTGCCATCTGGACTACCACCCGAGCTTGCTACCGGCGCGTTCGTGGCAACGATTGCTCGACGAGCAGGGTGACCACTTCGGTGAGGACCTGTTGCTGTCACCCAATACGGTGGCCGCATTAAAGGAGTATGCCGTCGCCAACAGTGCCGAACAGGTCCGGCGTGAAGTGAGTTTTCGTACCCTTCACTCGGTTCCTGCCGATGAGAGCCCGCTACGTATCACTGATACCGCTTATTGGAAACAGGCGCACCATGATATCGACAAGGCGCAATGGGTGCGCCCGTCGGTAAACGGAAAGTTTAACTGTGCCGCCTGCCATCAGGATGCCGGGCAGGGCGGCTTTATGAACGGCGCAATGCGCCTTCCCGAATGAAATCGATAATCGGAGTAAAAACGATGAGCAGAACTCTTTCTTTTATCACCGCAGGGTTGATGGTTTTTGCCGTCGGCCCGGTTGTCGCCGCGGACGTGGTTGATGATCGTCTTGCCGCCTATCAGGCTGAAGGGGCCGGCCCCTTCGATGCGGCCCGGGGTGAGGCGATGTGGACCCGTAACTTCACCCATCCCAAGGCCGACAAGCCGCGCAGTTGTGCGAGTTGCCATACCGACAACCTTAAGTCCAGCGGCAAACATGCCCGTACCGGCAAGGCGATCGATCCGATGGCCCCCTCGGTCAATGCCGAACGCCTGACGGAGGTCAAGAAGATCGAAAAATGGTTTGTCCGCAACTGCAAATGGACGATGGGACGTGAATGCACGGCCCAGGAGAAGGGTGACTTTCTCAGCTACCTGCGCCTGCAATAAACTAATTACCCGGGAGATGAACAATGAATAGAACACTATCTGTTCTGGTGCTTGCTGCCACAGTGTCGTTGGCAAGTGGTGCTGCGATGGCGGATGATGACTACGGTACCTCACGCCGTGGCCCTGATGTGGCGCCGGTGAAACACGCGCTTTACCGGGACGAGTGCGGGAGCTGTCATTTTGCCTATCAGCCGGGATTGCTACCTGCACAATCCTGGCGAAAATTGATGGGCTCGCTGGAGGATCACTTCGGCGAGAATGCCGAGTTGGATGAGGCGACGCGTCAGGAGCTTCTGGACCTCCTGGTTGCCAATGCGGCGGAGAACTCCGAGACCCGGCGTTCGGCCAAAATATTGCGCTCTGTGGGCAAGGAGAGTCCGATGCGTATCACCGAGGTGCCCTATATCAGGCGCAAGCACGATGAGATCCCCGCGCGGCTGATCCGCGGAAATCCCGACGTGCGCAGTCTGAGCAACTGTGCCGCTTGCCATACCCGTGCAGATAGCGGTTCCTTCGCTGAGCGGGAGATCGATATTCCTGGTATTGGGCGTTGGGATGATTAAGTGTCCGCCCAGTTAAAAATGTTTTTGGTGGAGTTTGGCGAGCGATGCGCCTAGCGCGAAAAGTTAACTGAGAAATGAAAAAATGAGCGGTGTAGGCAAGTCATCGGTCGTGCAGCTCAAGTGTGTCGTGGGCTGGTGTATTTGCTGAAGTTAGGCGAGGACCATCATGAAAGATGACATTGCCCGTACTTAAAATTCCTTGAGGAAGAGCATTCATTCCATGGCTTGCCAGAGTCATTATTCGTGGAAATACCTTATTCTATAAAATCGCTCTGTAGCGGGATTTCTTTGCTGAGCCCGCTATAAGCAGGGGGGTCAATCCGACAGTGGGCAACCGCCCAGTGATTTCCAGCGGTTAACGATAGCACAGAAGAGATCGGCCGTTCTTTCGGCATCGTAGAGCGCTGAGTGGGCCTGCGATCCATCCCAGTCGATACCAGCGGCCTTGGCCGCGCGGGCCAGCACGGTCTGACCGTAGGCCAGGCCGCCCAGGGTGGCGGTATCGAATGTGCTGAAACTGTGGAAGGGGTTTTTTTTGTGCCCTGTCCGTTCCACCGCCGCTTTGATGAAACCCAGATCAAAAAACGGGTTGTGTCCGACGAGGATGGCGCGTGTGCAGCCATGCCGCTTTACTTCTTCCTGGATGGGCGTGAAGATGCGGTCCAGTGCTTCCTTTTCCGGTTTGGCCATGCGAAAGGGGTTGAATGGGTCTATACCGGTAAATTCCAGAGCCCGCTGTTCCAGATTGGCGCCGGGGAAGGGCTCCACATGGCAGCAGAAGCTTTGGTCGCGATGGAGCTGTCCCTCGAGGTCCATGCGCACGGTGACTGCGGCAATTTCCAGGAGGGCGTCGGTTTCGGCGTTGAATCCGGCGGTTTCCACGTCGACCACAACGGGGAGAAAACCGCGAAATCGGTTTGCGATCTGGTACTGGCTTGAATTTGACATGGGCGAAGCTTAACGGATTGGTCGCGATATTTCTAAGTCAGGGAGATGTTTGCGTGCAAAAAAAAATATTTCTCGCTTTATTACCTCTGTTCCTGCCGTTGCTCCTGGCGGCCGGTGCTACCAGAGCCGATAGCGAAAACGCACTGCTGTGGCGGGTAGAGACGCCACAAGGGGCGATCAGTTACCTCTTCGGCACCATCCACTCGGAAGACCCTCGTGTGCTGACGTTGCCTGCCCCGGTCAGGCTCGCCTTCAGCACGGCAAATACTCTGGTGTTGGAGATGGATTTGGGGAGAGACGAGGCGGCAGAGATGGGGCGGGCGATGCTGCTCCCTCCCGATAAAGACTTGCAGAGCCTGATTGGCGCGGATGTTTATCACCAGAGTGTCAGCGCCATGGCTGAACGTGGGTATGCTGAAGCTGTCGTCAACCGACTGCAACCCTGGGCCGTCGTGCTTACCCTGAGCATGCCACAAGCCGAAACAGGGCTGTTTCTTGACTATATTCTCTATCTCCAGGCATTAGAGCAGGGGATGACGGTGCTCGGTCTGGAACAGATGAACGAACAACTCGGCGTGTTCACCTCACTGAGTCTGGATGAGCAGGTAAGCCTGCTGCGCGATACCTTGCGCGAACACGATGAGTTTCCTCAAATGTTCGAAAAGTTGTTGCAGGCCTATCTTCAGCGCGATCTGCGCTCATTGGCGGAGCTGGGGGAGGAGAGTATGCAGGGCAGCGATATGGCCTTACAGCAGCGTTTTATGGGAGCCCTGCTGGATGAGCGCAATAAGGTGATGGCGAGGCGTCTGTTACCCTTGCTGGAAAAGGGTGAAGTATTCGCTGCTGTCGGCGCCCTGCACCTGCCGGGCGAACAGGGCCTGCTGGCAATGTTACGCCGGCAGGGCCTGCGCATCACCCCGGTTTATTGAATCGCCCAGTACTGGTTATAGGCGTAGAGCAGGGCGAGAATGGCCAGTGCCGCAATCACGGTATTGTGCTCATGGTTTCTGTACCATTGGCGGGCGTTCCAACTGGTGTGGCGCAACTCGCCCAGCTTGAGCGGATTGGGGAACAGGCGTGGGGTACTGTTCTTGTAGGCCACCCAGGCATCACCGAAGGCCGATGCCAGTCCTTCCTCTTCACCGAGGATCGTGGGAATGTAAGTGATGGCGAACAGCAGCAGGCTGACCAGCCAGGCCAGCGGATTGGCGATGATGACATTCACCCCTACCAGCAACAGTAGCGAACCGAAGTAGAGTGGATTGCGCACCATACCGTAGATGCCGTGGTTGGCGATCTGCTCGTTCTTGTGCAACATCCCTGCCGAGAGCGACCGCACCAGTACACCGGCGGCAATCAGGACGATGCCGATCACACCTTCCAGGGACGTCAATGCCTTTACCGGCTGGCGCAGATAGACGAACAGATAGAGAAACAGCAGCAACCAGATCACGCGGGCGATGAGCACGCGATGTTTGCGCAGGGCGAGGCGGAACGTGGTGCTAGTGGTCATTGGGTGGGGATCTCGTTAGCGAAAAGTCAGCCATTTTACCTGCTTATGGGCTTGGCGTCAGCCGCCAGCCGATTTGCTCGCCGGCGCGGAAGGGGATCAATTGCTCCTCACCGAAGGGATAGGCGGCCGGTACTTCCCAGGCTTCACGGCGCAGGGTGATGGTATCGCTGTTGCGCGGCAGGCCATAGAAGTCAGCACCGAAGAAACTGGCGAAACCTTCGAGTTTTTCCAACTCCCCGGCACGTTCGAAGGCCTCAGCATAGAGCTCGATGGCGGCGTGGGCTGAATACATCCCGGCGCAGCCGCAGGCATTCTCCTTGGCGTTTCTGGAATGCGGTGCACTGTCGGTGCCTAGAAAGAACTTCGGGTTGCCGGAAACGGCCATCTCCATCAGTACCTCTCGATGGGACTCTCGTTTCAGCACCGGTAGGCAGTAGTGGTGCGGACGGATACCGCCGACCAGCATCGCATTGCGGTTGAGCAGCAGGTGTTGCGGGGTGATGGTGGCGGCTACCCGATCACCGGCGTGGAGCACGAAATCGGCCATTTCTCTCGTGGTGATATGCTCGGCCACCACTCTCAGTCCCGGGACGTGTTCCAGCAGCGGTTTGAGTACGGTGTCGAGGAAGACTGCTTCGCGATCAAAGATGTCTATCTGGGACTCCGTCACTTCGCCATGCACCAGCAGCGGCAGCCCAACTTCAGCCATCGCCCGTAGTGCCGCCTCCGGCTTATAGATGTGGGTCACCCCCGAGTCGGAATTGGTGGTGGCGCCGGCCGGATAGAGCTTGACCGCATGGACCCCCCCGCTTTGCTTTGCCTTGATGATCTCCTCGGGCGTGGTGTTATCAGTCAGATAAAGCGTCATCAGTGGAGTGAAATCGCTGCCGGCGGGCAGCGCCGCCAGGATGCGTTCACGATAGGCCAGGGCCTCTTCCGTAGTGGTGACAGGGGGGCGTAGGTTGGGCATGACAATAGCGCGGTGAAAGCGTGCGGCACTATGGCCGACCACGGCCTTGAGGGCGTCGTCATCGCGCAAGTGGAGATGCCAGTCGTCGGGGCGGGTGAGTGTCAGTTCGTGCATGTTTGAGCAATCGGGCTGTGAAAGGTGGCATTATTATGGCAGAAACGTCATGTCCTGTACTGTAGTGGGACTGAGAGTGTGGTTGCATGTAGTGCCGACGATGCGCATTGAGTGTGGTTCGCCGGATATAACGGGAGAGGATGTGGAAGTTCTGCTTATCATTTTGTTGCTTGGCCTGGTCTGGTACTGGTATGACAGTACGCTAGTGAAGGAGGCGGCGATGGTCGCGGCACGCAGGGCTTGTGAACGGCATCATCAGCAGTTTCTCGATGAAACCGTGGTGCTTGACGGGATCCGCCCCAGGCGTGATGCCAGTGGTCGCGTGCGACTGTTGCGCCACTACCGTTTCGAGTTCAGCGCTGATGGAGAGCGGCGGCGCAGTGGTGAGATCCACCTGCTGGGGCGGCGGATCACCGGCCTGAATCTGGAGCTGGGAGAGCACACCCTTTATGAGCAGGATGAGGGTGGACAGCCGCCGACTCTGCATTGATTCGGTCAGTGGTGAGAGGACAATCTCACGAGGGCGTGCTGACGTTGTACCGCCGACTAGTTATAAAGTATGCTTGGTGGCTATAAGTAGAACATATAATCAGTTTAAGAAAATGGAGATTAGGTAGTCATGGCAGATCGACGGTTACAGGTGTTCCATACCGTGGCGAGGTTGCTGAGCTTCACTAAGGCGGCTGAGTCGCTGCATATGACCCAGCCGGCAGTTACCTTTCAGGTACGCCAGTTGGAAGAGTATTTCAATACCAGGCTGTTTGACAGGACGCATAATCGAATAAGCCTGACCGAGGCCGGACAACGGGTGTTCAAGTATGCCGATCGGATATTTTCGCTCTACGCGGAGATGGAAAATTCGGTGCGTGATCTGACCGGGGAGGTCAGTGGTGTGCTGTTGCTCGGGGCGAGTACCACCATCGCCGAATACATGCTCCCGGCACTGCTCGGTGACTTCAAGGCCAAATACCCCGAGGTTTCCATTCGCCTTCAGGTGGCCAACACCGACGGCATTGTCTCGATGGTCGAGAACAACGTTATTGATCTCGGTGTGGTTGAGGCGCCGGTCAGCAACAAGAACCTGGTGGTCGAGAACTGCCGCATGGACCAGATGGTGCTTATTGTTCCGCCCGCACATGAGCTGGCGAAAGAAAAGAGCGTGCCGATCACTGAGTTGACAAGATATCCCTATATCTGCCGCGAGGAGGGCTCCGGCACCCGTGAGGTGATGTTGGAATCGATGGCGGCCGCCGGCGCCAATCCGGCCGATCTCAACATTGTGATGGAATTGGGCAGTCCTGAGGCAGTCAAGGGTGCCGTCGAAGCTGGAATGGGGATCTCCATTCTCTCCCGTGCGACCATCGAAAAAGAGCTCAAGCTCGGTTCCCTGGTGGCAATCAATCTCGAACAACCTATCGAACGTCCCTTCTCTTTTGTACACCAGAAGCAGAAATTCCGCCTGCGTGCGATGGAGATGTTGCTTGATTTTGCGCGTAATTACTGCGGTGAGCACCCTTGAGAGTGTTCATCACACGGTTAACGGTTTCCGTCTGCAGAATTCTTTTCGATAGTTTCCGATATGGTCATTAAGGGGAAATCGGGCGGCAGCCCGGAAAAACGCCTTGCTGAGCTGTTTGCGCAGTTGCCGGAGGCCGAGCGGAAAAGCTTGCTGGATTTTGCCGAGTTTCTCGCTTCCCGTTGTGAGCCGGTCAAGCAGGTATCACTTGAGCCGCTGGTGATTCCGCGACCGGCGGAAGAGAGCGTGGTGGCGGCAATGAAACGGCTGCGAGAGACCTATCCTATGCTCGACCATTCAAAACTACTGCATGAAGCTTCTGGTCTGATGGCACAGCATTTGATGCAGGGGCGATCCGCCCCGGATGTGATCGATGATCTGGAGCGGATGTTCCAGCGTTACTTTGAGAAGTTGCTGGAGGGATCGGCAAAAGAATGATGGAAATTATCCGCCAGTGGTTCCATCGTTACTTCTCAGACCCGCAGGCCGTGTTGCTTGCAGTGCTGTTGATCGTTGGTTTTACCGTGGTTCTGACCATGGGCAAGATGCTGGCGCCGGTACTGGCCAGTATTGTTATCGCCTATCTGCTCGAAGGGATTATCTCTACCATGGAGAGTCGCGGTGCACCACGTTTGCGTGTGGTGTTGCTGGTATTCGTGATCTTTATGGCTTTCCTTATGTTTCTCCTGTTTGCCGTAGTGCCGTTACTCTGGGAGCAGACAGCGGAGTTAGTGCGTGAACTGCCAAACTACCTGAGCCATGGTCAGCAGGCGTTGCTCGGGCTGCCCGAACATTATGCCTTCATTTCCGAGGCGCAAATCCGTGAGGTGATAGCGTTGCTGCGTAACGAGATGACGGTGCAGGGGCAGCGGATTCTTTCGCTTTCGCTTGCTTCTATCCCCAGTCTCATCACGCTGCTGGTTTATCTCATCCTGGTACCCTTGCTGGTGTTTTTCTTTCTCAAGGACAAGAGCCGGATTGTCGGCTGGTTTACTGGATTTCTGCCTGCGGAACGTCGTCTGACCAATGAGCTCTGGCACGAAATGGATCTTCAACTGGGCAACTATGTTCGTGGCAAGTTCTGGGAGATCCTCATTGTCGGAGTGACCAGTTTCGTGGTGTTTGCCCTGATGGGGCTCAAGTACACCTTGTTGCTGGCTGTACTGGTGGGGCTCTCGGTGGTTGTTCCCTATATCGGCGCGGCAGTGGTGACTATCCCGGTGGCCTTAATCGCCTATTTCCAATGGGGCTGGGGTAGCGACTTCATCTGGCTGATGGTGGCTTACGGTATCATCCAGGGGCTGGATGGGAATGTGCTGGTGCCGCTGCTTTTCTCCGAGGTGGTAAACCTGCACCCGGTGGCAATCATTGTCGCAGTGTTGGTGTTCGGCGGGCTGTGGGGATTCTGGGGAGTCTTTTTTGCCATCCCGCTGGCGACCCTGTTCAGTGCCATTCTGCGCGCCTGGCCTCGGCCGGGCCTTGAAGAGATCATTCAGAGCGAGTCAAAATAATCCAGCGCGTTATTTAAGCTCGACGCGTTCAATCCGCTCCTCGACTACCCGCCACTTCCCATCAAACTCCAGGCTGAGCGTGATGGCTTTGTCCACGATGATGATCTGCCCCTGGCTGGACTTCATTGTCTCGATCACGGTAAACAGCAGATTGTCCTCTTTATGCAGTAGGATGTTAACAAGTCGGTAGCTAAGGCTGTGCAGCAGTTTCTTGCTGAATTCGTTGTGACGACGCTTCTTCCAGCCCTGGTAATCGACGAGCTTTTTCCCGGGCAGACCGATAACCTTCACCTGCCTGGAGACCAAAGCCATATGTGCATGAAGGTTCCCGGTGGCTGTGGTGAATGCCAGCTCCTCCAGCCAGTGTTCAGCTATATTTCGAGCTTGGATGTCCATCTTGTTATTCTGGTTATTCATGCTATTTATTATTAAAAATGATGGTATCCGTTTATTATCATGGCTGCAATTCTATGTTTTTACGGTTATTTTTAAATAACCAAGGGGAATCCTCGGTTTTTTCTTGACCTTGATGGAGGAAAGGTCGAACATACTTCCCCTTGCTGATAGCGGTCCTCTGTAGTGTTACTGAGGTCCGGAGAATTCATACAGAAAAGATTACAGGGGAGCGCTATGAACGCCGCTGACAAAAATCGGCTGCTGCGCGAAATGCTGTTTGCGCGCCGCTTCGAAGAACGTTGTTATGAGGCCTATGTTGAACGCAAAATAGGTGGATTCCTTCATCTCTATCCCGGCCAGGAGGCGTGTGCCCATGGCGTGATGGAAGCGGCCCGGCCCGGTCATGATTATGTTATTACCGGTTATCGCGATCATGTCCATGCGATCAAGTGTGGTTCTGATCCCAAGGTGGTAATGGCTGAGCTGTTCGGTAAGGAGAGCGGTTGCTCCAAGGGCCGCGGTGGATCCATGCACATCTTCGATGTGGAGCACCGTTTCATGGGGGGGTATGCCCTGGTGGGCGGTCCCTTCCCACTAGCCGCGGGTATGGCCAAGGCGATCAAGCTCAAGGGAGGCGACGAGATCGCCATCTGTTTCCTCGGTGACGCCGCCAACAACCAGGGTACCTTCCACGAGTCTCTGAATATGGCCTCGGTATGGAAACTGCCTGTGCTCTACGTCACCGAGAATAACCTCTATGGTATCGGCACCCGTATCGAGCGCTCCACCGCGGTGCACGACCAGTACAAACGTGCCTGTGGTTACGACATCCCCTCAGCACAGGCCGACGGCCAGGACATCGATGAGGTCTACAAAGCCGCCAAGGTTGCCGTGGATCACGTACGTTCCGGCAAGGGTCCCTACCTGCTTGAGCTTATGACTTACCGCTACCGTGGCCACTCCATGTCCGACTCCAATGTCTATCGTTCGAAAGAGGAAGAGAAGGAGTGGGGCAAACGCGATCCAATTATTATCCTGCGCGACCGCCTGATTGAGGGCGGCGAGATCAGCGAGGATGATTATAAGGCGATGGACCGGGAAATCATCGACGAGATCGAAAACGACATTATCCCCTACTGCGAGCAGGCGCCAGAGCCTGATGTGGCAGAGCTTGAGAAATATGTTTTTGCCGAAAATGATCCGTGGGTTAAAGGGGGGGCGAAGTAATGGCTGCAATGATGTATTGGGAAGCGATTCGACGCGCCCACGATGAAGAGATGGCCCGCGATCCTCTGGTGATCTGCATGGGTGAGGATATCGGCGTTGCCGGGGGTACCTACAAGGCGACGTCCGGCCTATATGACAAGTACGGTGAGGAGCGTGTGATCGACACGCCCATCGCCGAGGGTGGTTATACCGGCCTTGGCATTGGCGCCTCCTTCCTCGGCGTGCGTCCGATCATTGAGATTATGTCGGTGAACTTCGCTTGGCTGGCGATGGACCAGATGTTCAATTCAGCCGCCAAGGTGCGCTATATGTCCGGTGGTCAGCTAGAGGCGCCGGTTGTCTTCCGTTCCCCCGGAGGTTGCGCCCACCAGCTTGGCGCACAGCACTCGGCGAGAATGGAGAAGGTATTTATGGGCATCGCCGGGCTGCGCGTGGTGACCCCGAGCAATCCGCGTCAGGCCTATGGACTGCTCAAGTCTGCCGTGCGCTGTAATGATCCGGTGTTCATCAATGAGCATGAGTTGATGTACAACATGAAGGACGAGGTGCCGGATGAGGAGTATTTCCACCCGCTGGAGGGCTCCGAGGTGACGCGTTCGGGAAAGGACGTCACCCTGTTCGGTTACAACATCTCTGTTCACTGGTGCCTGCAGGCGGCCGAAGAGCTTGGCCGACAAGGGATTAATGCAGAGGTGATAGACCTTTACTCCCTGGCGCCGCTCGATCGCGACGGGATCAAGGCCTCAGTGGCGAAGACCCATCGTGCGGTAATCGTCGAAGAGGCTGAGGCACCGGTCGGTGTCGGCGCCGAAGTGATGGCGATCATCAACGAAGAGTGCTTCTTTGAACTGGATGCGCCGCCGGTGCGCGTCTCTGCTCGCAATGTTCCGGTACCCTATAACCGGGGCCTGGAGAAGGTCACCATCCCCAATGCTAAGGATGTGGTGAGCACCGTACTGAAGATGTTCGGGAAATAACAACACGATATTTTGCCGCCAAGGTCGCGAAAGGGACACGAAGGATATGCAATGACAGCGATGCAGGTTTTCCTTTGCCTGGCTAGGCGTTCTTTGCGGTGAACAGGATTTAAATCATGGTTGAACCCTATGTAATCAAAATGCCCCAGCTTTCCGACACCATGACCGAGGGCGTGGTGGTGAGCTGGGAGAAGCAGGTCGGTGACAGGATTGAGCGCGGCGATATCGTCGCCACGGTCGAGACCGATAAGGCGATCATGGATGTGGAGGTGTTCCGCGAGGGCTATCTCTCCGGTCCGATCGCGCCGGTGGACAGCACTATCCCGGTTGGTGAGGCGATAGCCTTGCTGGTGGAAAGCGCTGATCAGGTCCAGGGGGGGGAAGTCGTTGTGACACCCACGGCCCCCGCCGCTGCCCCCCCCGTTCAGGCGCATGTATCGGTCGCTGGGGAGGCGGCCACAGTTGCCGCTCCCCAAGGGGCGAGCTTTACCATCAAGATGCCGCAGCTCTCCGATACGATGAGGGAAGGGGTGTTGGTTAGCTGGGAGAAGCAGATCGGCGACAGGATCGATCGCGGCGATATCGTTGCAACAGTCGAGACCGACAAGGCGATCATGGATGTGGAGGTGTTTCGCGAGGGCTACCTCTCCGGGCCAATGGTCGAGGTTGACTCGGTGGTGCCGGTCGGCGAGGCCATGGCCTACCTGGTGGACAGCGAGGATCAGGTGGTACGGGAAAGTGCAATGGCCGGCAAGGGTGGGGCGGTGAAGAAGGAGGCCGCTGCACCGGCTGCTGCGGCTCCTGTTGTTACCGCTCCCGCTGCTGCTGCCGCTGAAAAAGCAGTTACTCCCGCCCCGCGCCCGGCCAATAAACAGGCGACCCCCTACGCGCGAAAGTTGGCCGCTTCACTCAATGTCAATTTGAATAACCTCCACGGCAGTGGTCCCGGCGGTGAGATCACCGCCGATGATGTCCGCAAGGCACAGCCGGTGGCCCGTCCTACCGAGGTCTCCGAGCAGGTAGCGGCCCATGTACTTCCGCAGATCCAGGTACCGGGACACGGTCGGGCGATGAGTGCGATGGAGAAGGCGGTTTCGGCTTCCATGACCGCGTCACTCACCATGCCCACCTTTCATGTTTCCATTAACGCTCAGCCCGCGGCACTGATCAAGGCAGCGAAGAAGATGGGGGTCTCCGTGACGGTCGCCATCGCCAAGGCTTGTGCCGAGGCGATCAAGCTGCATCCCTCTATCAACTGGGCCTACCAGCCGGTGGACAAGCTGGTCGAGCGCGACAATGTCGATATCGGCATGGCGGTGACCGCCGACAGTGGTGGGCTGGTTGTGCCGGTGCTGCGAGGCTGTGAGAGCCGACCGCTTGAGGTGCTTAACGATAACTGGAAGGATCTGGTGGAGCGTGCCAGAAAGCGCCGCCTCGCTCCTGAGGAGTACGCCAATCCCACCTTCATGGTGTCCAATATGGGGATGTACGGCGTCAGCTACTTCGATGCCATCCCCACACCGGGAACGGCAGCGATCCTGGCCATCGCCGCAGCAACTGAACAGGGAATGCCACTGACCATTACCGCCGACCACCGTGTGGCCAACGGCGCAGAGGTGGCTGCCTACCTGAACACGCTCAAGGGAATGATCGAACAGCCCGAGAGCTGGATGGGGCCACTTGGTCCGGCCATTCCCGAGGGCGATTGGGACTACGATGTGGTGGTCATCGGCGGTGGCCCAGGTGGTGAAGACTGTGCACGCGACCTTGTCGGTCACGGCCTGAAAGTAGCAATGATCAATGACGCCCCCTTCCCGGGTGGCGAATGCCTGTGGCGCGGTTGTATACCCTCAAAAGCGTGGCGTGCCGCTGCCGATCGCATTCGTGACCGTGCCCATGACGAACTGCTTGGTGTCACCGGCACCAACCAGCCCGAACTGGAGTGGGATAAACTCGAAGCCCACCGCCGTCAGGTGCTGGAAGAGCGCGGCAAGATGGCGCTCAATACCGACAAGGGGGTGAGAATCAAGGTGATCCAGGGGTTCGCCTTCTTCGAGAGCGACCACCGTCTCTTTGTCGACACTTCCGGAAATTCTGAGGAACCACACGCTCGCGCCCCGTTGGGGGATGGCTCGAAGGGTGAGCACATTACTTTCGGTTGTGCCGTGATTGCTACCGGTGCACCGCCATTCATCCCACCTATCCCCGGTGCCAGGGAAGGGGTGGATACCGGCGGCGTGCTCACCTCCGATACGGTGTGGAACCTGAAGACGGCTCCGAGAAAGTTGGGTGTCGTCGGCGGTGGCGCTATCGGAATGGAGATGGCGCAGATTTTCCAGGATTTCGGTACCGAGGTGGTGCTATTGGAGCGTCACGAGCGAGTACTGGCTGAAGTCGAGCCGGAGATCGCAAAAAACCTGATTGCAGTACTGGAAAAGGATCCCAATCTCAGCATCAAGACCAATGCGGATACCAAGTCAATAGAAGGTAGTCCCGACGCGATGGTGCTGGTTTACGAAGATACCGAAGGAGAACACCGTTTCGAGTGCGATCATGTGCTGATGGCCACTGGTAAGCGTCCGGTACTTGAGCCGCTCAAACTGGACAACGCCGGTGTCGTTGTCGAGAACGGCGTGATCAAGGCGGACAAGCACTGTCGCACTAGTGTGCCGCACATCTTCGCGGTAGGGGACGTGATCGGTGGTTACATGCTCGCCCATACCGCAGGCCAGCAGGGGCGGGTCGCCGCCTCGACGATTCTCGGCGAAGAGCTTGCCTATGATGAAAGCAAGGACTCCGGCGTAATTTTCACCCGTCCGGAGGCTGGCTTTGTGGGGCTTTCCATGGAACAGGCCAAGGCGCGCGGGATAGAAGCCGCCGAGGTCAAGGTGCCGATGAACATCGACGCCAAGGCGATGATTACCGGCGAAACCCATGGCTTGATCAAGATCGTCGCCGAGAAGTCCACTCAGCGGATCATCGGCGTGCACCTGCTGGCCGATCACACCGACACCCTCATTGGCGAGGCGGTGCTGATGGTGAGTGGTGAGATGACCCTGATGCAGGTGGGCAATGCGATTCACCCTCACCCTACCCAGACCGAGCTGTTCGGCGATCTTGCCCGGCGTTTGCATTCGCGACTGGCGCGTAGCAAAAAGAAGGTGAAGAGCTGAAAGTTGCTTCCCTCACCCCGTCCTCTCCTTTGAGAGGACGGGCGGTGGGGAAGTTTTATTTTTGCCTTGTACGACTTGTGTCCCTCACGCTGAGACTACCCGTTAAGCAAAGGGAAAAAAACGCGACGAGTCACTATCGTCCAGGTGTGTGTTGCCAATGGCTATCATGTTACCTTCCCCGTTACTAACTTCCTGCAATAATTAGTTCATTTCGTTCATCAAACGCCAGGCTGATATCCGTCATCGGTGACCTTTGCTCGCCAGGAAATGCTCAGTTTCCGGAGTCATTCTTTTTCCCTATTAGTTAATACCAATCACTCTGCTCGTGAGGGTAAGCCAATATGTTGTGTAAAGGATGGGTCAGTGCGACTTTTCATTGGTTTTGTTCAAGCGTTTAGCACTTTCTCCACGCAGGTGGAGCATGGCGCGTGCGATGAGGTAGGCGCTGATCGGTGCGGTAATGAACAGGAAGAGGGTGATCAACAGTTCATGGAGGCTGAGTCCTTCACCAAGGCTGCTGAAGTGCAGCACCGAGGCGATGAGAATGCCGCCGACGCCGAGCGTGGTTGCCTTGGTGGGGCCATGCAGGCGCATGAACAGGTCGGGTAGACGTGCGAGGCCGATGGAGCCGATAAGGGCGAAGATACCGCCAATGATCAGGAAGAGGGAGATGAGGATTTCCAGCATGTCTTGATCGCCTATTCGATGATGTCACCGCGCAGCAGATATTTGCAAAGCGCGACGGTGCCGACAAAGCCCATCATCGCGATGAGCAGGGCCGCCTCGAAGAAGGCGGTGAGGTTGAGGTGGATACCGAAAAGCACCAGCAGGGCGATGGTGTTGATGTACATGGTGTCCAGCGCAAGGATGCGGTCGGGCAGCTCCGGCCCGCGCATCAGACGCCAGACGTTGAGCAGCAGGGCGGCGGCGATGCAGGTGAAGGCGAAGGCGATAGCGGTATTCAGCATTCGAAGATCTCCTTCAGCGGTTTTTCGTAGCGCTGTTTGATGTGGTCGATCACCTCGGCCTCGCTTTCGATGTCGAGGGCATGGATCAGCAGCGTTTTGCGATCCGGGCTCAGGTCTGAAGAGACGGTGCCAGGCGTTAGGGAAATGGTGCTGGCCAGTATGCTGATGGCGAATTCGCTTTGCAGCTCCAGTGGGAGCTGAATGAATGCCGGTCGCAGCTTGCGGGTTGGACCGAGGATCAGTCGTGCCACCGTCAGGTTGGCCAGACCGATGTCCAGCAGCAGAACACCGATGTATCGCAACAGTTTCCATGGTCTGTGAATCTTCGGCCGCTCGGGCCAAAAGCGTGCGGTCAGCAGTGGCAGGAGCACGGCAAGTAGAGCACCGAGCAGTATATGTCCGGGCGACACGGTATTCACCAGCAGTAGCCAGACCAGCCACAGGAACAGACTTAAGAAGGGTTGCGGCAGCCAGCGGTTCATGAGCGTTTCTCCGGGGACAGCACTGCATCGATATACTGTTGTGGTGACAGCAATTGTGTAGCGGTCGCTTCGGCGAATCGGGTGAGCGGTGAAGCGAACACTGTCATCGCCACACTCATCGCCAGCAGGATTGCAGTTGGGACAAAATAGGGTAGATCTACATGCCCCGCGGTGGCTCGGTCACCCTCTGTCTTCCAGAAGAGGCGACTACCGGCACGGCTCAGGGCGATAAGTGCGGCAAGGCTGCCGGTAAGTACAATGCCCCATAGCCAGGTGGCCTGTGCCGGGTCCACCGCCTTAAGCAGCAGCAGTTTGCCGATGAAACCGGAGAGCGGCGGCATCCCGGCGGCGGCCACTGCGCCCAGGAAGAACAGCACACCCAGGGGTGTCGGTTGAGTTAGCGGTGGTCCAACACCAAAGTGATCACCGCTGGTTCCGCGCTGCCGTATGATGAGATCGGCCAGCAGGAATAGCCCGGCAGTGACCAGTGTCGTGTGTGGCAGGTAATAGAGGGTGGCGGTGATCCCCTCGACATTGAACAGGCCGATACCCGCAAGCATCGTACCCACCGATACCACGCCCAGATAGGCGATCAGTTCGCGTAGTCGCTGACTGCCCAGCATACCCACCGCGCCTACCGCCAGTGTGAGTAAAGCGAGCGGTAACAGCCAGTCACCAGCCACGTCGGGAGCCGCGCCTTCGGCGGGGAAGATCAGGGTGTAGGTACGCAAAATAGCGTATACCCCCACCTTGGTCATGATGGCGAACAGCGCCGCCACCGGGGCGGCGACGTTGCCGTAGAGCGCCGGCAGCCACAGGTGCAGCGGCAGTATTGCCGCCTTGAGGCCGAATACCACCAGCAGTAGCAGGGCGCTGGCGCGCAACAGGGTCGCCTGCTCCGGTGCGCTGGCTGCTACCTTCATTGCCAGGTCGGCCATGTTCAGTGTGCCTGTAACCGCATAGAGAGTACCGACAGCGATAAGGAACAGACTGGAACCGATGAGATTCAGCACCACATAGTGCAGGCTGGCGCGGGTACGTTCCGCACCGAAACCGTATAGTGCCAGACCGTAGGAGGCGATGAGCAGGATCTCGAAGAAGACGAACAGGTTAAACAGGTCACCGGTGAGAAAGGCGCCGTTGATACCAAGCAGAAGTAACTGGTACAGCACATGGAAGTCGCGTCCGCGCTGATCCTCGCCGTTGACCGCGTAAAGCAGGGTAACCAGTCCCAGTACGGCGGTGAGCAGTACCAGAAGGGCACTGAGCCGATCCAGCACCAGTACGATGCCAAAGGGCGCGGGCCAGTTGCCGAGTAGGTATACGTCGATCTGCCCGTCAGCGCTGATCCCCAAGAGGTGGACGGCTACTGCCGTAAGGGCGATAGTTGCGCCGAGGGAGACGGCTCGCTGCAGCCCGGGACCGCGTCTTACCAGTAACAGGTTGAGGATCCCCGCTAGCAGGGGCAGCAGCAGGGGCGCCATGATCCAATGGTTCATGGGTTGTCCTCCCTGCCATCCACATGATCATTACCTAGTTCACCGCGCGCGCGCAGTGCAAGGATCATGACGAAGGCGGTCATACCAAAACCGATGACGATGGCGGTAAGCACCAGTGCCTGTGGGATCGGGTCAGCGGTAGGAGCGACGCCGCCGGCCAGTGGTGGAGCACCGGTGACAAGGCGACCGGTAAAAAACAGGAACAGGTTGACCGCATAGGAGAGCAGGGAGAGACCGAGGACTACCGCAAAGGTGCGTGCGCGCAGCACCAGGTAGACTCCACAGGCCACCAGGACAGCAATGGTGAGGGCGGCAATGGCTTCCATCAGGACGATTCTCCGCTAATGATGCTACGTTTGGTCAGCTTGCCAAGGTTGGCGAGGATCAGCATCACCACC
>JBFEYJ010000014.1:0-28173 GCA_041562215.1 Thiohalomonadaceae bacterium
AGAGTGCTTCGTGGTGAAACTTCAGAATCAATCCATGGCAGTGGACAAAATCCCCTGCTCGCGATAGTAAGCAAGAATATCCCGATACACATCGCGCAGCGCCGCCACCGTTTCCGCCCTGCCGCTCATGCCATAAGCCTCTGCCAGCGCCTTCCACCCCCGGCGCTGCAGCACCTTCTCGATGAGCATGGCGCGTTGCACAGGCGTCAACACAATGCCCCCAGTCAGGGCAGATGGCGCCAACCGCCAAAGGGACGGCAGGCAGACCTCATAACCGCGTAGCGCCTCGCCAAACGAGCCCACATCCTGCCAATCCTGTCGGCTCAGCGATAACGCGGCGGGAGGCATGAGCTGAAACAACGTGGAGACCAGCGCCGCATCAAGATCCTTCAAAGGCTCGCCAAGTAGCAACGGTAACTGTTCGGCAAGGCGCATCCGAACTGCATCGAACAAGACCTCACCCGCATGACTCAATGGCCGCATCACCATCACCGAATGGGTACCGCTGGAGGCCTCACGCGTCAACCCGACACGAACCGGCAGCAGTTCACCACGCTGCCAGAAACCCAGTAGCTCCTTCGTCGCGCCGAAACTTGCGCCCATATAGTCCACACCGGACTGCTGCGCCTGTGCCTGCAACTGCTGCAACAGCATCTGACCGAGTCCACGCCCCTGCACCGCGGGATGGACAGCGATGCGGATCACGCGATCGGCGAGCAAGAGCGGAGCCTCGGCAAAACCGGCGTGCACCGCCAGGGACTGCGGCATGAGATGGCCATGAGCACGCCGGCGCCCCTCGTAAATTCCCCGCGCCAGCACCGGCGGCAGACCACCCTCGCGTGACACCAGCGCGGTAGCCACCACATGAGCGCCATGGCGCAGGATGCACACCCGCACATTAGGGCCGTCGAGCAGATATCGAAGATCATCAGGGCTGGTACGATAGTGGGCCAATACCAGTAGACCGAACAGTTCTTCGAGCGTGGTCTCATCTTGGAGTAAGGCATCACGGTCAAGCTGTTCAAAAACACAGCTCTGCGATGTGGCAGAGTCTACGTCGGCATCAGCGGCACTCTCCGCATCGAGCAGCAGGGCACGAAAGGTGAAACGCTCCAGCGGATCACCTTCGGACCAGCGCACCGGCTGCTCCAGCCGCAATAAATGCCAGCCGGGAGTGCGCGCATCGAGCACCCGGAAAAAGCGCACGGCGAATCCACGCCCTGTGCCTTCGTAACCATGAATGGTACTGGCGAAAACGATGCGTGCATGGTCGGCAAGCATCCGCTCGAGCAACGCGGTAGGTATCGCTGCGGCTTCGTCCACAAGCAAGAGCGCCGCCTGATGTGACTGAAGCGTCAACGCATCCGGCGGGACAAATTCCAGGCGCTTTCCCTGCCACAGCAGCACCCCACGGGAGCACTCGGCCCCGGGCAGACACCGCTCGGCATGAGCAAACAACTGGTCGACCGCCGCCAATCGCGGCGCTGTAACCAGAATGGTTGGCAGCCCCTCGTGTAACAAGTGTGCGGCGGCAATACCCAACACGGCGCTTTTACCCCGCCCCCTGTCCGAGGTAAGCACCAGCGGACGTCGACGGTGGCCGTGGGCCACGCGATTAATTGCCTCAAGCGCATCGTCCTGTCCAGCGGTGACACCGCCATCGAGCCACGGCCGATGCCATGGGGCTCCCGCCGTGGCGGCGATCTCGGGCAAGGGTTGTCCCTGCCTGATCACGTGGATACCGGGAGCCTGCTGCAGCGACTTGGCGATATGGTGCAAAAAACGTCCGCTGATCTCGCCAGGCTCAAAGGGGGTTACCGCCAGGCGGGCATGCTCCGGATCGGGATAGTCGCGCCAGTGCGCCAGTGGCGGAGCGAGCAGCAGAAACAGACCACCGGCGCGCAACGCACCAACCACCGTACCAAAGGTTTCGGCATCGAATCCCGCATAGGCATCAAGCACCACCCCATCGAGCTCACGTCCAAGCTGTCTGAGCGCCTCATTTTTCATCAGTACCCCGGTTCCCGGGGGAATGACATCACCGAGCCACAACAGACGCTTAAAGGCAAATGATGGCAACGCGACCTGCGCCAGCGACAGTCCCCACTCGCGCTCACCGCTGAACACCACCGCTGCGCGGTAACCTTTAATCGCGGCATTAGCAGCCAGTGTATGGAGTAGTGCCGTTATCGCCTCGGAAGCGGATGATGAGTTTGATGACATAGCGTTGCTCACCTGTAAAACAGCGGGATAAGTTATACCCGCCAAAAGCAGGCCTATGTTTTGTGTCAATGTTGCGGCTGCGACGCCACTTTTTTTCCGGCTCTCACAAGAGCATATGCCCTTTTCAGGTAATACATTATGCCATGCAGAGAGAAGCGAATGTCGTGGATAAACCTGTTGAACTACTGTTTTGACCTGACTCACACCCTCAGGACATTCATCTACACTGCTATAACCTTAAAATAGGTCTGGATGCCATTTAGACGATGAACCAGATTACAAGTGACCTGGACACCACGCTCGATTACCGGAAAGCGGAATTCGCCGATCATGCAACGGAGTCCCGTTTTCGCCATTGGTCACACAAGGGTACTGTCACACAAACACGGCTGACCCTCCTTATCGCCATCTCCCTGTTGGTCGTCTACATCATCAGCGACTACTTCATGCTTCGCGCCGACAGCGGATTTCTCTATTCACTCGTCATCCGCACCCTTATCTTTATCGGCGGGCTAATCACCATCGCGGTGATCAGCATCACCCCAAGTCCGGCACTGTTCGACAGGAGCATCTTTATTTTTCAGGCGCTTGCCTGTGGCCTGCTGCTGTTCATCTTCACGGTACTTAAAACGGATATCGTGGCCGCCTCCCTCGCAGTGGTGCTGGTCGCCATCTCAATGTATCTGCTGATGCCCAACCGCCTGATTGTGGCCAATGTGTTGTCGCTCACCCTCTGCACCGGTTTTTTCGTTCTCGCCGTCACCATCTACGATCTCAGCCAGCTATTGCTGTTACAGCTGGCCATGATCATGCTCGGCGCTAACCTCATTGGCGGAATTTTCTGCGCCCGTTTTCACCTGATCAAACGCAAGGAGTTTCTCGAACTGATGCGCGAACGTTCGGCCCGAGAGGCACTGCAGGAGGAGATCGCAAAGCGACTCAAACTCGAAAAAAAACTGCTCCACCAGACACGCACCGATGAGCTGACAGGAGCGACTAACCGGCGCTACTTTATGCAGCTAGGTGAAGAGGAGATCAATCGCAGTCACCGCTACGGCCGACCCATGTCGCTGCTGATGCTCGATCTCGATCACTTCAAGGAGATCAATGACAAGTATGGTCACAGCACCGGTGATGAGGCACTGCAGCGCTTCAGTCAACTCTGCCGCAGCACGCTGCGCAAACCCGATATCTTCGGCCGCCTGGGCGGTGAGGAGTTTGCCATCATCATTCCGGAGGAGTCATTGCTGGGAGCGGAGCAAACAGCCGAACGGCTTCGTTTGCGGGTCGAGGAGGCTTTTGCAACCACGGCCTACCGGCTGACCGTGAGTATCGGCGTTACAGAACTCGGTGACGAGGACACTAATATCGGTGATCTGCTCAGACGCGCCGATAGTATGATGTACAAGGCCAAGCACCGCGGACGCAACCGCGTGATCGCCTTTGCCCCGACCGAAACCCGCGAGTCGACCTCATCATAAAGCCCTGCACTGCCCCCCTTCAACAGCAGCAGTCCCCCCGTAAGCCATCCGTCCAATCCCGCATCTACTCACTCCGCGGCAGTAAAACCGGCGTTTCGTAACCAATCCGCTCCCCTACACCATCACACTATCCACAGAAATTGCCCCTTAATTCCGCTTTTGTTGATCCGGATCAATTGAAGTTCAGTCATTTATTACTAAGTTCTAATTTACTAAAATTCTAAAGTACTTTACATCGGCACTGGTCAGTGCCACCACATACCCGGATAAGGAGATAAGGCCATGTGTATCAGAGTAGGAAATAATGAGCTCGAATCGGTAAAAAACCTCATGGGAATGAGCCTGAAGGCGGTTGTCGCCGACGCTCTCCATGCCGATCTTGACGCGGTCAATGACAGCAGCCGACTGGTCGAAGACCTGCAAATGAACGCCAGCGGCAGCCAACAGCTGGAGGAACTTATCGCCGATGTCTTCGACGGCCTGCAGATCGACCTTCAGCAAACCCCAACGGTAGCCGCCCTCCTCGACCAGGTGGTGATGAAGGAGTTCAGCGGCTTACCTGTCTAAGGCGCGCGAGGGCGCGACAAATTGTCTGCGCCCCAACCCCATCAACATGTCCTGCCGACCCCTCTCCGGCCAGATTAGATAGTGTCATCTGAAGTGCTTATGTTTACTCCAATTTCACATTCAGCAGAGAGTTTGTCCGCCGATACGCATTGTCATGATCTCCGATGTCTATTTTCCACGGATAAACAGTGCCTCAACCTCGATCCGCACCTTTCGCCGGGAACTCGAGGCGCTGGGACACGCCTGATTGGGGGGAAGAGCTGCACCGCACTTGTCTAGGGCTACAAGGGTTGTTTTCCGGAGGCTGGCTGATACCCGACATCAGGCAAACACCACATCGAGAAACATCATCAGAGAAAAGCCCGCCAACAGGGCGAAGGTGGCATGGCTATGCTCACCGCGGCGGTGAGTTTCCGGAATGATCTCATCGGAGATCACGAACATCATCGCCCCTGCCGCCACCCCGAGAAACAGTGACAGCAGCGGTTTCACCATCCACACAGCCAGCCCCCCCAGCAATCCACCCACGGGTTCGACCAGCCCACTGACCACACCGACCCAGATGGCGGTGCTGCGCCGATACCCCACGCTAAGTATCGCCACCGACACCGCCATCCCCTCGGGGATGTTCTGCAATCCAATTCCCAGGGCCAGAGTCAGCCCAGCCGTGGTGTTTTCCTGCATCATACCCACACCGACAGCGAGTCCCTCAGGCAGGTTGTGCAGGGTGATGGCCAAGACAAACAGCCAGATCCGCTTGATCCGTGCTGCACTTGGCCCCTCACGACCGATGTGCAGGTGCTCATGCGGCACCAGGTGTTGCATTGACCAGAGCAGTAATGCCCCGAGAGCGATCCCGGCGATGACAACGAGCAACGCTTCCAGCTTGCCATCGAACACCACTGTACCGTGATCGATCCCTGGGAGGATAAGGGAAAAAATCGACGCTGCCAGCATAATACCTGCCGCAGTGCTGAGGAGGATGTCTTCGGTGGTTCGCGATAAACAACGTACAAACAGTACTACAAATGAGCCCAGCGCCGTAGCCATACCCGCGACAAAACTCACTACAAAGGCCATCCCTAACGGTGACTGGATCAGTGCAGTGATCAGCAGCAACATGGACGAATTGCCGTTTCGTGAACTATGTTATCTAAGACTAGCCCATTGAAATAAATATGGCGTGAATACGTGAAAACGTGAAAACGTGCAAACGTGAAAACGTGAAAACGTGAAAACGTGAAAACGTGAAAACGTGAAAAATTCTTCAACCTGATGTTAAACCCACAACTTCTTTTGCACCGGTCACGTTCCCATTCAACCCAGCAAATAAAAAACGCCCGGCTGAATAACAGGCGAGCGTTTTGCCAGTGAACTACGATGACCTTTTTCAGCCGGTAACTTTCAACATATGTGCCTTGCCGTGAGCTTTGATGGCCACAAACTGAAGAAAATCCTCAACGTTCTCATAGTCCATCTTGACGATGTAGCGAGCCAGGTTCTCGATCAATTCACGAGTCTCTGCGATCTCATCATGAGGGCGTCCGCAGCCTCCACAACGGGTACCATCCTCGGTGCAGTTTCTGCCACCCAGACAGGGACTGAATTCCATTATTACCTCCAAAGGGGTTATGTAAGGGATCTCCTGAAATGGCGCTATTCCGCGATATATCAAGTCTGCAAAGGCAATCCAATCGCCATGACACAAGCTAACTTGACACCCAAACACCGTTTCAACGTCTAAGCTATAGACAGACTCAGCAGGAGGAGATGAAGAAGGCATGCTCTTCAAGCAACTTTTCGAATCCGACTCAAGTACCTACACCTATCTCCTAAGCTGTCCGGATACCGGTGTTACGGCACTCATCGATCCGGTGCTCGATACCGTCGCTCGCGATCTGGCATTGCTGCAACAGCTGGGGCTAAAGCTCGACTATACTATCGATACCCATGTGCATGCCGACCACCTCACCGGTGCCCTGAGACTGCGCGAACTCAGCGGCAGTCGCATCGCCTATCCGGCGATGATCGAAGCGGTCTGCGTGGATATCGGACTGCGAGAAAAGGAGCCATTTCACCTCGGTAACCTTGTCATACAACCGTTATTCAGCCCTGGTCACACCGATCATCATCACGCTTATCTCATCGATACCAGTACACATAAGATGCTCTTCAGCGGGGATGCCCTGCTCATCGACGCCTGTGGTCGCACCGACTTTCAATCGGGTGATGCCCGCACCCTCTATCGCAGCATTCATGACAAGTTTTTCACTTTGCCCGATGAGACACTGGTTTACCCGTGTCATGATTACGAGGGGCGCTACGTCTCCACCATCGCTCAGGAGAAAACTCGAAACCCCCGCCTTGGCCAGGACAAAACACTTGAAGAGTTCGTGGCAATCATGGAAAGCATGGATCTTCCCTATCCACGCAAAATTGACTTCGCCGTACCCGGCAACGAAGGTTGCGGCTTCTGCCCGGAAACAGTCCCTGAGGAGTACCGCAGACCGCTGTGCAAACATGATCAGGGCTAACCCGCCCTTCATTTTCACTTAAGCCTTTCCCTCTATCCTCCCTGCACAATCAAATGCTGCCGGGATTCCTTTCATGATACGTGCATTACTTGTATTGGCCATGTTCGCACTATGTTCCCTCACCTTGCCGGCCATGGCGGATAGTTCCATCGCTGCGGCATCGGACACTGTGCCGCCCCCCATAAGTGCAACCCGTCCGACGGTTCTTGTGCGCGTGAAGGTATTGGAGGGAACCGGCCCCGATCTTCACGAATATCGTCTATTCACTGATTCGCACGGTTTTGTCACCCCCATTAATGCTCTGGGACGGGTCGGCTATCAGGTCCAGGGTACCAAGCTGGCCGAAGGTGCCTACCACACCCTTTTCGTACAACTTGCCGATGAGTACGACGTTATCCAACCGAACGGCACGCGCACGCAAAGACGTTTCACGGATGAGAATAAACCGACCCGTCTGCGGATACGCGGAATGATAATGGTAAGGGACGGACAAGCCACACCCCTGCGCATGCTAGAGGATCCCCCCTACTACACAAATAAACCGGTGCAGTCTCAAACGGAATGACGAGGACTTGTGGTTTATGCGGGAAATACTGTAATTCTTCCCCGCCAAGGAGCCGAGGCAAGGCGCACTGCGCAGGAAATGGCGAGCCCTTTTCAGGGAGTGCAACGGGGCTTTCGGGCGGTCAACAAGCCAATGGCCGTATCGAGATAAATGGTGACAACCCACCGATACAGCGAAACACTCACGCTTTCTCCACCACATCGGGCGGCGGGGGATAGGCCTTGACCATCCGATCCGGCACCTCATGACGGAGCACCTGGTTGAGGGCACCGTTCTCAATGACAAAACAGGCAAAGATCATGATGATGGTTGGCATGACTCCGATGCGTGTCAGGGCGATAGCAAGAAAGTGGCTCGGGCTGTGGGGGTCGAGCGATAGTTCCAGGCCCCAGCTGAGCAGCAGAAACAGCAGGGTGAGGGCAAAGCCGATGCCAAGCAGGCGATAATTGCGCAAAGCCAGCTGCCAGTGAACATGCACGAACCAGGGGCCACTCCGGGCCAAAGTCCGGCCCCGCAGCCAGGTGTAGAGGATAAAAAGCAGTGAAACCAGGATCGGCAGCACAATCCCCATCCGCCCTATGCCGAGAAAGATCGCCATCGGCCCAAGCAGCAACAGCGTGCCGAGGTTGACCATAAATAGTTCATGCGCCGCCTTGGCCGGTTTGATTAGTGCATCATCGATATCGACTACCATGCTTACCTGTCCCAACCTGCAACAACTTTAAATTCAGTAGCATGAAGTCCTGACCTTGCATGCCCGCCTGTAAACAGCACTTGCCATGCAAGGAGGGCGCTGCCCGGCATTATTAGCAGGGCTCACAACATTTGATTCAGCTCGCCCTCACCACCCGGTTCCGCCCCTGCGCCTTCGCCCGGTAAAGTGCCTCATCGGCTTGCGAGAGTAGCATCGAAAAGCTCTGGCCAGGCTGAAGCAATGCGACACCAAATGAAGCGCTCACCGGCGGCAGACGCTGACCACCGAGACCATCGATCGCCGCGCCGGCAACGGTCTGGCGTAGCCGTTCTGCCGCCCCGATCACCTCTTCCTCTTCAGCGTGCTGCAGGATCACCACAAACTCCTCACCGCCAAAACGCACAGCAAAATCCTCAGGCCGCAGAGAACGCTTCAGCGTCGCTCCAAGAACTCGTAATGCCTCGTCGCCGGCGAGATGTCCGTGGTTATCGTTGTAATCCTTGAAGTGATCCACATCCATCAAGATCAGTCCCAGAGGCGTGCAAGCGATCTGCGCCCGCTCGACCAGACGCGCGGCCATCTGCTCAAGCCAAAACCGGTTGCACAAACCGGTCAGGGGATCGAGCTGCGCTTTTTGCTCTAGCTGGCGTTGCACCAGCAACGATTCGTTAAGGATATCGATGTCACTTCGAAGGCGCGAAGAGAGTAGGTAGAGCAGGTTCCGGGAGACCGCATGGGAGGTGCCGATCAATCGCCAAAAATCATCACGTCCAATCGTCAGCAAAGTGCTAGCCTCATCTGAAATGACGTAGTTCACGGTCGGTTTCTTATCCAGCATCGACAGCTCGCCGATAGACTCACCAGGCAGGATAGTGTTGCTCACTGTCCGTCCTTCACGCGTCAGTGAGCCTCGTAACAAGATATAGAGATTGTCGTTCAGTTGACCTGGCCTAAGCAGAACCTCATCGGGCTGCAACTCTCTAACCGCGGCAACATCCAGCAACCATTCCAGCGCCTCAGGGCTCTCCCCACGAAGCAGTGGCAGTTCGGCCAGCTTGTCCGCACTCAGCGTGACCGCCATGCCTTTATCCAGCTCATTCACACTTCCCGATGCTTTCGCTTCGGACATCCTGCATACCCTCACTCATTAGGCCTTTGTTATTCTTAGCATCCCACTCAGGATTTATCTGTGGAGTCTGTCAGAAACCTGAAGAACAATCCCTGTTCGCCGGCTCTGCAGAAAAATCGCTACCAAAGTCCTGATCCGGCGAAGTGGCCGAGACTACGCTTCTGCTCCACGACGCGTCAGAATATAGACCCGCTCGGTGACGTTGACGCCACGAGGCCCCTCGGCGCCCACCCAGGCGGCCCTAAGCTCAACACTAAAATCCTCAGCAAAGAGCGCGTGGACCTCTTCATCAGACACCGAAAAAGGTGGCCCCTCGAGGGTTCCGGAAGGGTATTCCATCGTCACCAGCAGGATATGGGCACCCTCCTGGAGCAATGAGGAGATATGACACGCATACGCCTTACGCATCTCCGGCGGCAAAGCAATCAACGCCGCGCGATCATACACAGCGCTGACATCCCCCAGTTTGGCCCGTGTCAGGGCGAAAAAATCACCGGCGAGGATTTCCAGCCCCTCCATTGCATAACGGCTAAAGGGGGGCTCCTCACTTACCACGGCAGACTGTTTGTTATCACTGAAAAAGGCCTCGACCGCCTTGGCACTCAGCTCATTGCCGAGGACAAGTTGCCCCTGCTCACGCAACCAGAGCATGTCCAGGCTCTTGCCGCACAGCGGCACAAACACTCTGTCACCACGAGCCAGGCCCAGTTCGGCCCAGTGATTGGTAAGGTACTGGTTGATCTCCACCTGATGAAAACCGATCTGGTTCTGTTCCCAGCGCTCAAGCCAAAAGTCATGTTTCACAAGATGGCCACCTTTTGTAATCCGACATAAGTACCGGCACTAATACCGTTTGATCCGAGAGATATGGTGTCGGGAAAGATCAGATGCAAGTCATCAAGGAAGGGCGTGAGTGCGCAAGTTTGTATCTTGCCGCATGTCACAACCTAATCAATTCGCTCCAGTGCAGAGTAGTAATGTGCGCGATACTCTTCTAATAACAGCTCTGCCTGCATCTCATCAACGCCAGCCGCAGTAAGTGCAAAACGCGACAGTTGCAAGCTCGCTTCCAGATTCTCGGAGGTGACACCGCTGGCGCCTTTGGCCAGCAGCTGCATGCAACGCGAATGGCTATGACCGCGGGCGAAAATCGGCAATAGAGGGTGAAGCCGACGGATATCGGTAACCAGCTCCTCGACCACATCCGGGTTATCGACAGCCACCACTATCAATGCTGCGCCGGCAACCCCCGCGCTCTCCAGCACTTCCGGCTGCCTGGCGTTGCCGTAAAAGACCGCAAACCCTTTACTCCTGCCCTGATCGACCAGTCTGGGACGCATCTCGATGGCGACATAGGAAACTCCGGCATCGTGCATCAGGCTGGCGATACGCTGCCCCATGCGTCCAAAGCCTGCGATGATCACCTTTGGATTATCCTCCAGCTCCACGGACCGCAGTGAAGTGTCGACTTCTTCGACCTCGCCAATGATGTCTCCCTCCTTGCGTTTGGGGAAACGGGCGGCAAGCAGCGGGGTAACGACCATACTCAGCGCCACCACCAGAATCGCTTCCTGATAAAGCCGGGAATCGAAAAGCCCGGCATGCAGCGCGGAGCCAAACAGGACAAAACCGAACTCACCGCTTTGCGCCAACAACAGTGCAAGGCGCCTTGAAGCGAGTTGTGGAATGCCGAACACGCGTGCGATAGCCCAGAGCACGGCCGCCTTGATGCCAATCAGTGCCAACAGCAACAGCAGAATCCGCCCAGGCTCATCAACCATCACGCCCAGGTCCACCATCATGCCGACACTCATAAAAAACAGACCCAGCAAAATGGCGCGAAACGGCAGGATATCGGCCATGATCTGGTGTCGAAACTCCGAGTCGGCAATCAGCAAGCCGGCCAGAAAAGCCCCCATGGCCATCGACATGCCGGCATGCTCGATGAGCACTGCGGTACCCAGCACCAACAATAACCCCGTCGCAAGGAAGATCTCCTGAGAACCGTGCAGGGCAACCTGATGCAGGGCGGGACGCAACAAATAGCGCCCCACCAGGATCACCAGCACGACGCTGCCGAGCGACTCGGCCAACGCCAGCCCAAGATCGCCACCGAGCGAACTCTCCGGATTGGCGAGCAATGGTACCATCGCCAGTAGTGGTACCACCGCCAGGTCCTGCAATAACAAAATGGCAAAGGCCGCACGACCATGTACTGTTCCCAGCTCCTGCCGCTCGGTGAGGATTTGCAGCACAAAGGCGGTCGAAGAGAGTGCCAGCCCAAGACCCAGCAGCACTGCAACCGGGGGTTGCAGGCCCGACACCACCAGGGCAAGGGTCAGCACCATACCCGTCGCCACCACCTGGATGCTGCCCATGCCAAACACCTGCCGACGCATCAGCCACAAGCGTGCAGGCTTGAGCTCGATGCCGATAATGAACAGCAGAAAGACAACCCCCAGCTCAGCCAGGCCACTGACCTCCTCGACCTCGGTGATCAGTCCCATCCCTCCCGGCCCGATGAGCATTCCCGCTGCCAGAAAGCCAAGAACGCTCCCCAAACGCAGGAACTGAAACACAGGAACGATCAACACTGCGGCTCCGAGCAGGGTAACGGTCTGGATCAGGCCTTCGTTAAGCATATTCGGGATCTCTGTTAATCAGCTAAATTAAACGGCCGCTTAGTGTACTGCCTCAGCTGTCTTGGCGTACACCACTAGAGGGCTGCGACCAGCACCATGGGGCGACTTTAAACCCGAAATGCCAGCGAGAGTTCCCGGCCAATTGACAAACTGGCTCTGTAAATCCGCACGCGATATACAGTTATTATCCTGTCATCCCAGCTACCGCCTCAGGCTCCACGCTAAAGGGAGGATTCGTAAATTTAGTGCAAAAATGACTACCCGTTCTCTCTTTTTTCAGCGCTGGTTAACAGAATCTATCGTCACTGACGTTAGAGTGTTTACATGAAATATGCGTCATATCGTGCAACAACAGCAACAAGGAGTACATGATGAAAAGCGTCACCAAACTCCCCACAATCGATGCCCTGTTAATAGGCATTACCCATGATGCGGTAGCCGACAACCATGTCTCCACTAAGCAGCCAGCGACCATTTCACCTGACTGTCGTCACCATGACATAACAAGCACGCATAAAAAAATTCATCCGGGTAAAGCGCATAGAATGGCATGACTATAATCGCAACTCCCGGATACCGTTCAACGAGTCAAAAGGTGCGAATCCAGTGCTGGATCAATTGTCCCAGGCACACCAATTAATCAAGCCGTCGCTTGTCGCAACAAAAAGGCTACTTCAGCGGCAACACAGCAACAATGAGCACTCCCTTTACAGGGCGGGATGAAACATCGACCGCTGCCGACAGAACTCGGCGACATAGCCGCCGGACAGAGTGCAAACATTTGAAGTCGGCTCATACATACTTACGAAAATCAACGACTAACGTCATTGGCCTCCCTTCCCAACCCTCCCTCCATTGGGGCCCGACTTCCGGGCCCGTTTTTTTTTGCGACAGATCGTGATCGCCTATACACTCTGAAAAAAATACCATCACACAAATATCGTTATGAACCGGCACACGGTAAAATGACATAATTAATCCATCACATGCAGTGTGCTATTGCACAAACGCCTCAGGGCAAAGGAATCGTTGTGGCAGTGAACAGCTTTCGCCGCTTGATCGCACCGCTTATCCCCGGTGGAGTAATTTTCTTCTCCATTCTGGTCGCCACCCGCCTCACAGATCCCTCCATCTGGGGCCGACCATTATTTCCATTCTACCCGCTGGCGGTGTTCAGTGTGGCGCTCCTCCTTGGCTGGCGATTTGATCGCAGTCGCCTGATCTTCACCACCTTCGTTATCGGGCTGGCGGGGTGGCTGCTGCTGTTTTACGGCAATCGCCACGATGCTGTCGGACGCATCATTTCCGATGCGGCACTGACCCTCCTGCCGCTGAACATCGCCCTTCTGGCCCTGCTCAAGGAAAGGGGAATTTTTACGGTACATGGTCTTTTACGCTGGGCAATCATATTAGTACAACCCGTAGCATTCTGGGCGCTGCTCCATTTCAAGCAATACACATGGCTCGGGGTTTTCGACACGCCGATAATCCCGCTCACCGCTCTGGACAGCCTCCCCCTCGAGCAGCCCGCCCTGCTCACATTTCTCATCGCCCTCTCAGTCACCGGCTACCGTGGCCTGGTCCAGGCCAAGGTGATGGAAACCGGCCTTTTCTGGGCACTAGCCTTGATACTCTACAGCCTGCTCAGCGGTTACTCTCATGAACTATTGAGCCTCTACCTTGCCACGGCCATCCTCATCCTGATAGTCGCGGTGGTGGAGATCACCTACACCATGGCCTTTCGTGATGAACTCACAGGGTTGCCGGGAAGGCGAGCCCTTAACCAGGCCCTGCTGCAGCTCGGCAACCGTTACACGATTGCTATGCTGGACGTGGATCACTTCAAGAAATTCAATGACACCTACGGCCACGACATCGGCGATGAAGTGTTGAAAAAAGTGGCAGCACAGATGGCTCAGGTCGGCGGAGGCGGTAAATCGTTCCGCTACGGTGGTGAAGAGTTCACCGTGCTATTTCCAGGCAAGAGTACCGATGCGGCGTTACCTCATCTCGAACAACTCCGAGAAGCCATCGCCAACACGCCGTTCGTTGTTAGAGGGGCCAAACGCCCAAAGAAAAAACCCGAGAAAACCAAACGCGGCAACAACAAGGAGGTCACTATTACCATCAGTATAGGCGCCGCGGAACGTAAAGGAGAAAACACTTCAGCCCAGGCGGTGATTAAGGCCTCCGACAAGGCACTGTACCGTGCCAAGAGGGGAGGACGTAACCGGGTCGCCAGCTAAACATCAGCGCAGTTCTGAGATTACCCCTATTACCACTTTTGTGTAATAGCCCACACGCTAACACCAAACTACAATAGTCTTTGATTTCTCTGACTCTAAGGTGATATGCATGGTGGATATTCCCTTCGCCTTTGTTATTGACGGCAAGCAGCTTGACCCGATCAACCCGGATAACACCGAACAGGCGGCGATGATGCAACAAATCGTTGCCTCCATCAGTGATCGCGTGGATGGCCTTGTGTGTCCGGAGCATAAAGAACCACCGCGATTTCTCTGCAGCGGGGAGAAGATTGACGACCTAAGCCTGCAGATACACGGTTGCTGCGAGAAGCTGGTTGAGATGGCTGAAAACTGTCTCACACCGCAGTAAACGTTAAGCGCAAAGGTACACAAATGAAAGTCGCCAAGGACAAGATTGTAACCCTGGAGTACACACTCAGTGATACTGGCGGTCGGCGGATCGACAGCAGCGACGGAAAAGAGCCCTTATCCCTGATCCAGGGACGGGGTAGCGTGTTTCCGGCAATCGAAGCGGCCATCAACGGTCACAACGTAGGCGAACGCATCAACCTGGAGTTGGCGCCGGAGCAGGCATACGGCCTGCATGATGCACGCCTGCTCCGTCAGGTGTCCCGCAGTAACTTCAAGGTAGATGGGGAGATCTCACCCGGCATGCAGTTTCTCCGTCGCATCGATGGGGAGGAATATATCGTCACCGTTAGCGCTGTCGATGAGGAGCAGGTCACCATCGATGCCAACCACCCCCTGTCCGGCCAGCGGCTGCGCTTCGACCTGGTTATCGTTAATGTTCGCGATGCCCTTGATGAGGAGCTGGTGAGTGGAAACATCCAGGAGCTGGATGAGATCTACGCAAAGGAGTCCGGACAGAATCCTGCAAAATAGCCTCACTAATGCCGAATAAAATCCTCGCTTTATTTAGGGGTAGACAGACACGCGTACGAAGAGTCCATCCACCATTAGTCGTCCCACCTTCCACGAAAACGCAATTCCCACACCTATCAGCACCTGACTTGCAAGCTTTAACCGATGAATGTAGCCACGTTTTCTGAGCCCGACTACTCCCTTGGATAAAGTATTTTATGTGCAAAATCCATGAGCGCTTGAAGTGTCTCTTCAGAGTATCTACCTGCGATTTTATTCTGCATCACCGCCATATCACTACGTGCCACTGTTAACTTATTCCGGCCAAGATCCGTCAGTCGCAGGTGAAACGAGCGCCGATCTGTGGGATTTTCATCGACTGCCACAATACCGGCCCGGATCAATTCATTGATCATCACGCTTGTCGACGCCCTAGTGACCCCCATCCTCTTGCTCATCACCGTCACCGTGGCCTCCTCGCATTGCTCAATCAGGTCCAGCAACCTGAATTGCGGCACGCGCAAACCAGAGTACATGAGAGCAACCGTTATTTTTTTCTCTAAGACCTGTACCGCCTTGAGCAGCTCAATCACATCCAGAACAGACATCACAAATCCCGCTTTAGTCTTGTTTGTTAACTGAACTAACAAAATCTTTTAATTTGTGCTTCATACGCCGACTCACTTAAATTCATAACGAATCGTTACAGATTATATGAGATCCACGACACGCCACAACACGTAGTCAAACACCCCAAAGAGACAACATGGAGGCACCATGGCACAGACGAACGAAATCCTGACGCTGCCCACACACGACATACAACAGCGCCTTAACGCACTCGAAACCGAGTTACAGGATCTGCGAACAAAGGTTCCGGAAGACAAGGTTTCCATTATTCTTTTATCTGGAGATTTCGACAAGGCAATGGCGGCGTTCATGATGGCCAACGGTGCAGCCGCCATGGGCATGGACGTCTCCATGTTTTTCACGTTCTGGGGCTGCAGCGTGATCAAGAAGGGAAAAAAACTCAAGGGCAAAAAGTTAAGCCATAAACTAATCAACCTCATGCTTCCCGGCAGCAGCCGAGACCTGGCCCCATCCAAAATGGCCTTTGCCGGGCTTGGGCGGAAGTTTTTCAATTACATGATGGACGGTGAAATGGCTTCTCTCGAAGACCAGATAGAACTTGCAAAAGAGGCGGGCATTACCTTTCAGATCTGCGCTCCGTCCCTTGGTCTGATGGGTTTTGACGATGACGAATGGGTAGTACCGGTTGATGTTTGCGGTGTCGCGGCGATGTACGGCACCGCCCTTAACGCAAGAACCGCCTACTTTATCTCCTGAGAGTACAGCACTGTTGCAATGGCGCTGGCAAATGGATAGTCCGCGAGCGTGAACTTCTACACGGGCGGTAACACTGTATAGTGGATGGTCATGGCATGGATGCGATCATCCCTGATCAAGTACGAGTCAGCGCCATCTTCAACCCGTGCGCCGTTCTCCGCTTCGGCTGTCCACTCAAGGAATCCCATTTCCCCTTCCGCCATGATATTCGTATATACCCATTTCCCACCGGGCAGATGTTCGTTGAGCAATCGCACTTTCTCCTTCACCCCGTCAATGCCACGAAAAATACCGTAGCCGGTCAAGAGTACGATGTCCTCCGCAAAATTCCGCTCCAAATCGGTTTCAAATTCCCACGTCATTGCCAGCCTCAGATGATCTTCCAGGACTTCACGTGCTGTTCGTTGCGTTGTCATCACTCCTACCTCCTGCATTGGGTAATATTTTCTCCTGGCCCCATGACAAAGCTGATCAGAGACGTGAATACCGATATAGGGTCAAGAACGAAAATATAGCCTCTTGCCGCCACGCGACAAGCATTTCTATGGTCCGGCAAGCCCGATGGACTCACAAAATACCGGACGATAGCGGATATCCGTCACTCACCGGCCCGCCTCCAGGCCAAAAAAAGGGGCGAAACGCCCCTTTTCACCGTGCAGTGTGACAATGACAAGCCCTGTCGTTGTGAGCTCAGTCCTGCGAGTTACAGCTTTTCATCAGACTGTTGATACGCAGGCCCAAGACGGTAAAAACAACGATTGAACCGATAACTGAGGCAATTGCCAAGATTGCTGTGGCATCCATAACGCTTACTCTTAATAGTGAAATAATAGGGGTGAAGTACATAAACGCGGTGAATTTATAGCAACTCCATATCGCTGTAAACCATGCATTTTATAGTGCTTTTAGCGTCTACTGAGGCGCATGCGATGCAGATGAGACGGCGTCGGTTGACTATTCCGGAAACCACCGTATTATAAAATAATGATGAAGGGGACTAAAAACTGGCTTTGCGTTTTCCTCGCATGCCTTGTCGGCATCGCACCGATCGGCCGTGCCATGGCCGATAGCCATAGTCCACCCATTGCCGCGCATGACCATTCGAAATTCCAGGCCATGCCGCACACCGACCACCTATCCCAGCATGACATGGCAACACACGAATGCCCTGCGTGTACCTCAGGGTCAGGGCACACCTGCGACAGTCAGGACTGCAGTTGCAGTCAGTGCGCCTCCAGTGTCACGCTTTTCCTGCCGTTCTTCAGTGGCATCGACGTTACCCACCTCTCCCTAAACATCCCGCAGGGAGGGCATGGAACGGCCAATCATCCCCCCTCACCACGCTTTCGCCCTCCTCGCAGCTGATTCTTCACCGACATTGATCGCTATCTATATTGTCATTTAACGGCTGCCGCTACTCTCGCGGCGCCCAATGAGGAATCACAACATGCGTACCAAATATCCATACCGCGGCGCTGGCGTCAGCCTGCCGCGTCGACGTTTTGTCCAGGGTATAGCCGCCGGTGGCGTGCTTGCCGGTCTCAGCCCCTCGGCCCTTTTTGCCGCAAGCCGGCAACTTGGCCCACAGACCCTCCGCGGCGACACATTCAATCTCGCCATCGGCGAACAGACGGTAAATTTCACCGGCAGCGCCGCCCGAGCCACCACGGTCAACGGCTCACTGCCGGCACCGGTGCTGCGCTGGCGTGAGGGCGATACCGTTACTCTCAATGTCACCAACATGTTGTCCGAAGACAGCTCCATCCACTGGCACGGCATTATCCTGCCAAGCGCTATGGACGGCGTACCCGGTATCTCCACCGGATTCCACGGGATCAAGCCGGGTGAAACCTTCAGCTACCGATTCCCCGTGCTCCAAAGCGGAACATACTGGTATCACAGCCACTCAGGTTTTCAGGAACAGACAGGACTGTACGGAGCCATTGTCATCGATCCGGCAGCGCAGGATCCCTTCACCGTCGACCGCGACTACGTGGTGATGCTCTCTGACTGGTCAGACGAGGATCCCAACGACATCTACTACAAGCTGAAAAAACTCAGCCACTACTACAACTTCAGTGAACGCACCCACGCCGACCTGATGGCCGATATCCGCAACAAAGGGATCGCCGCTACCTGGAATGATCGCAAAATGTGGAACCAGATGCGCATGAGCGACCGCGACCTCTCCGATGTCACCGGCTATACCTATACTTTCCTGATGAACGGCCAGACCCCGGCTTCGGGCTGGACCGGCTTGTTTCGTCGTGGTGAGAAAGTGAGGCTGCGCTTTATCAACAGCGCGGCGATGACCTTCTTCGATGTGCGCATCCCTGGACTGAACATGACCGTTGTCGCCGCTGATGGCCAGTATATCGAGCCGGTCACCGTGGAGGAGTTCCGCATAGGTGTGGCTGAGACCTACGATGTGATTGTCGAGCCAAGCGATGACAGCGCCTACACCATCTTCGCCCAGACCATGGACCGCTCCGGCTATGCTCGAGGCACCCTCACACCTGATCCGTCAATTAGCGCCGATGTCCCGGCCATGGACCCCCTGCAGCCACTCAGTCACACCGACATGGGCATGAACCATAGCATGGCCGGTCATGACATGGGGGCAATGGACCATAGCCGCCATGACATGAACGCAATGACCTCTGCCATAGACCATAGCGATCACGACATGAACACCATGGCGACAGGGGCCATGGATCACAGTAGTCACGACATGAGTACGATGGCCGATGCCGTCATGGAACACAACAACCACGACATGAGTGCGATGGCCGGTGCCGCCATGGAACACAACAACCACGACATGAGTGCGATGGCCGGTGCCGCCATGGAACACAACAACCACGACATGAGTGCGATGACCGGTGCCGCTATGGGACACAGCAGCCATGCGGTTCACTCAGCAACCCCGCTCAGTCCGCCTCCCGGACAACGGGCGGTGTTCAACATGTCCGACTTCAGCACACCTCCCGTAACGCACGCATCGAGCGAGTTCGGCCCACATGTGGACATGCATGCCGACATGCCCGCGTACCGCCTTGGCGACCCTGGAGTCGGTCTCCGCGATAATGGGCGTCGCGTGCTGACCTATGCCGATCTCTACCACATACGCGGAAGTGTCGATCCTCGCGATCCGGACCGGGAAGTCGAGCTACACCTGACCGGAAACATGGGGCGCTATATGTGGTCCATCAACGGCGTCAAATTCACCGACGCCGAACCGCTACGCTGGAAACTCGGCGAGCAGGTGCGCGTCACCCTGGTCAATGACACGATGATGAACCACCCGATGCACCTGCATGGCATGTGGAGCGATCTGGAAACCGGCGACAACGACTTTCTGCCGCGCAAGCACACGGTGATCGTGCAGCCCGGTTCACGCATCAGCTACCGGGTCAGCGTCGATGCAGAGGGCAGTTGGGCCTACCATTGCCACCTGCTCTACCACATGCTCGGCATGTTCCGTACCGTCACCGTCAGCTAAGGGAGAACAAAATGAAAAAGCGACTACTACTGCCGGTGCTCCTGATGAGCCTGTCCAGCGCCGCCCTTGCCATGGGCATTGACGACGACCCACTACTCACCATGTTCAAGCTCGATCAACTGGAGGTACGTGACACCGACGTGGGCAATATCACCGCCTGGAAGGCCGACGCCTGGCTCGGCAGGGACCTGGACAAGCTATGGCTCAAGACCGAAGGGGAATACCACGACGGAGAGACAGAAGAGGCCGAGCTGCAATTGCTCTACTCACGGGCTCAATCCTCCTTCTGGGATGCCCAGATAGGTGTCCGTCGAGATCTGAGGCCGACACCGACCCGCGACTGGGTGGTGTTCGGCATCAAAGGCCTGGCGCCCTACCTGTTCGAAGTGGACTTATCGCTGTTTGTCGGGGAGGAGGGGCGTAGCGCGGTACGGCTCGATGCCGAGTACGAATACCTCATCACCCAGCGCCTGATCATCAGTCCTGAGGCAGAGGTCAACATCTATGGCAAAGACGACCCGGAGTCAGGACTCGGTGCCGGAATCTCTGACGTGACACTGGGTCTGCGCCTACGCTATGAGATCCGCCGGGAGTTCGCGCCCTACCTCGGCGTGCAGTGGACCGGGCTTTACGGCAACACCGCCGATTTTAGAAAGTCCGCCGGTGGCGACACCAGCGAAGCGGTGGGGGTCGCGGGGATTCGGGCCTGGTTTTAGGGCGCCCCTAAAAAGCGACGAAATACGTTGTTCTTAAAAAGGGCCTATAAAATACACGTTGAGTAACTGTAAACTGCTTTTTTAGGCCATGTTTGCGAGCTGAATGAAATATCAGACTTTTTCGAAGTAAGCTTCCGTTCAAGATCAAGCGATGTGGCCCCCACTCCAATGGCGGAGTGTGGGCCACAGGCTCAAGAGACCTTGATACGCACCACTTTCATCACCTCCATCTCAAATCCAGCCACCGTTTCCATATCCGGATAATAGGTCAGGTTCACCCGCCTGCCTTGCAGACTACGGTAATGCTGTTTGCGTCTGTAGCGAAAGGGAACATTGCACCCTTCAACCATCAGCGTGTTAATAATCCACTCTCCACTCTCACGCTGAATGTGGGAGTTCACCTTGAGCATCTCGGAGTGAACCAGCTTGGGACTTGCGGCGAGGAGCTTGTCGACAGGGGATTTCATCCGCCCATTGTACCGGTTGAAACCGTATCCACGCCATGGGGACAGCAACGTCCCCTGCCTTTCAATTTAACCTCCTCATTCACCCTCACATTCTCCGCCATCGGCATCCCTCATTGAAGGCAAACTGGCAATGACGCGCATTCTCAACTATCTGTTTATTCGGTCATGTGTTTTCCGGAAATGCTAGGTTGCGGAGGATCTGATGAAGGAAAAAAAGGACCATTTACTGGGTGTCCCGTTCGACTATCAAGCCTCAACAACAAGCACCCAGGCGCCTCCGATGGCTCTGGAGAAGGCTCTGATGCGGCTGGTCCTCAAGTTGCTTGGCGATCCGGAAATCAAGGTGATCCTGTGGAACGGAGAAGCACTCGAACCCATCCACGATGCGCCGACAATGGTTCTTCGTGAACGCTCCGCCCTGTGGCGCCTCCTCTACTATCCAACGCTTCACTTCGGCGATGATTACAGTGCCGGGCGCATCGAGATCGAAGGGGGGCTGGAGCCCTTTCTCAACCGATTTTACACCTCTTATCGCCGTCTGCCGAAAGCCATCAACGTGTTGCAGCAGGCACTGAACCGCTACCATCGCCTGCGCGGCAATCCCCCACTGCGTGCACGGGACAACATCACCCACCACTACGACATCGGTAATGACTTCTACCGCCTCTGGCTCGATGAGGAGATGGTCTACACCTGTGCTTACTACGCACCAGGAATAACGAACCTGGAAGCCGCGCAACGGGCAAAGATGGAACATGTCTGCCGCAAACTGCGTCTCAAACCAGGCGAGACGGTGGTTGACGCCGGCTGCGGCTGGGGCGCACTTGCCCGCTATATGGCACGCCATTACGGAGTGAAAGTGCGCGCCTTCAACATCTCTCATGAGCAAGTCACGTTCGCCCGCGAACAGGCGCGGGCCGATGGACTCGAAGGACGCGTGGAATATATCGAGGATGACTATCGCAACATCAACGGTCGCTATGACGCCTTTGTCTCGGTCGGTATGCTTGAGCATGTCGGTGCCGGTCACTACCAAGATCTCGGTGCACTCATCGACCGTAGCCTCACCGCAAATGGTCGCGGCCTGATTCACACCATTGGCCAGAACAGGTCCCTCCCGACCAGCACCTGGCTCCAGCGGCGCATTTTCCCCGGTGGCTATGTGCCCACCCTGTGCGAGATCGCCGACATCCTCTCGCCATACGATTTTTCCATACTCGATGTGGAGAACCTTCGCCCGCACTACGCACAGACCCTTCGCGACTGGCTCGCGCGTTTCGAACAGCAGCGTGAAAATGTACGTGGCATGTACGACGACAGTTTCGTGCGCGCATGGCGACTCTATCTCACCGGCTCCATAGCCAACTTCACCTTAGGCCATCTCCAACTCTACCAAGTATTGTTCAACCGCGCGGGTAACAGCACACTGCCGAACACACGCGATGACATCTATCATGAGCGGCACTGAATGGTTCGATGCAGTAGTCATTGGCGGCGGGCCCGCCGGTTCAAGCTGTGCGCGTACACTCAGCGGCGCAGGCTACAGGGTCCTCGTGCTCGACAAGAGCACTTTCCCACGTGACAAGGTCTGCGCTGGCTGGATCACTCCAACGGTGGTATCACTGACTGAACTGGACATTGAACAATACCGGCAGGGCCGAACCCTGCAGCCGATTCGCCGCTTTCGCACCGGGATGCTGGGCGAGAAGATGCTCACCACCCATTACAACGATGTCATCAGTTACGGTATCTTGCGGAGCGAATTCGATAACTATCTGTTACAGCGTAGCGGTGCGGAACAGCGCCTTGGTGCAGCGCTGGGGGACTTCAAACGCGAAGGCAACGTATGGCAGATCAACGGTACTATCCGCACGCCGCTGCTCATTGGAGCGGGGGGGCATGCCTGTCCTGTTGCACGCCGCCTAAACCCGTCTGGAAATATCAATACCCGGAACAGAAACAGCAACACCGGCGACGTCGTGGTCGCGCAAGAGGCGGAATTTCCGCTCACCACCAGCCAACTCGTCCGTTGCCAGGTTGAACGGGACACACCGGAGCTCTACTTCCTGCCTGAACTCGATGGTTATGGCTGGTGCGTTCGCAAGGGCGATTATCTCAATATCGGTCTGGGCCGCACCCACAACCAGAAACTCGGCGCTTACGTCGACTGGTTCCGTAGTTATCTGATAGAACAGGGCCGGGTTCCGGAGGATATCCCGGCAACTTTCCGCGGCCACGCCTACCGCTTGGCCAATGGGCTTGCGATGAGGCAGGTCGTTGATGACGGCGTGATGCTGGTCGGCGACGCGGTGGGGCTGGCCTACCCGCAAAGCGGTGAAGGCATCCGCACTGCCATCGAGTCCGGGATTCTTGCTGCGCAAACGGCACTCGGTGCACATAATGATTTCCGGAGGGAGAACCTGCAAACCTACGTGCAACAGCTCCATGGCCACTACGACCATGGCGGCGCGGACAAACAGGCACACTTACCGCGACCCATGCGCCAATTCCTTGCTCATTTGCTGCTATCAAACCATTATCTCACCCGCCACATCCTGCTGGACAACTGGTTCCTGCATCCGGGCTAACCGCGGGGGGAGTGACGACAACCGGTACTCACTTGTCCCACATCACATGGCAATTCGCCGCGAGCGAAGCCTCCAGCAGCTTGATCAATGGTATGGCGCGCTGCGAGAGAGCGATCGGAGGCGGTTCATCGCCCTCCCCCTGTTCCGGAGCTACCGTCTGCTCGGCCTTGCGTAGAGCCGACTTCATCCGCTCTAGCGCCAAAGGGATATCCTCCGGGCGAATAGCACTGGGAACGACGCCGCTAAGCCCCATCATTTTAAGTAAACTGACGGCCACCTCACCGAACAGCGTGATATCCGCATAAACCTTGCTGTGGAAGGTGACTAGCATTACTCCCGGCTTACTCCTGCATCAAATCGTCAATTGCCGACTGAGCGTACTGGATACACCAGTTGGCCAGATGCTCGCCCTGCTCCAACCCATGCGTGATCGAATGCTCCTCCCCTGAGCTGGAGTTCTACCCGATGCAGACCTGTCCCGCATCATTCAAATACCCCAACCAATAAAGCGCCCTTGAATATGGTTGTCATAATGGCCCCCTGGTTTCAGGATAAGATCATCACCGACTCACTGATGGTGTAGTCCATACACACCCTGTCCACAAGCCTTCCTGCTGCGACAACGAGCGTCACGCATACGCAAGTGCCAAGCATAGAGATTGTACAAACGCCTCGCGACGCCGATGGTCTTCCTCGCCACCCATGCCGCGTAAAGCTTGCCCTCGGTTTCAAGAGTAATACCCGTGTTTTCCTGCTCGCCCGAACCATCGGCGCCGAGCGGCACAACGTGGGCAATGGCCGCAACATGCCACGTCTGTGACCACGCTCCCTGGCAACCTCTTTCCTGAGGCCTCAATCTGGATAATAGCTCTCGACGTGCTTCTCTTAACCGGACAAAATGGACAACCCCGATACCCCGGCAACGGGCGGGGGGATATCCTGAACAACCTATCATTCATTCCGGGAAAAAATGGACAGCTACGACGAGATCCCCTACGAGAGCACCCCCTTGCATGAAACCCATCCGGAGTTTCTTGCCACCCTCGCCCGCCTTTTCAGCATCGAGGCGGTTTCGCCGGAACACAGTCGCGTACTGGAGATCGGCTGTGCCGACGGCGGCAACCTGATCCCGATGGCATGGCAGTACCCGGATAGCCGTTTCCTCGGCATTGAGCTCTCCGCCCGGCAGGCTGCAGATGGAGCACAACTGATCGAACAGCTGGAACTGAAAAATATCGAGATCCGACAAGTCGACCTGCTCGCGTTTCCCGCCGATGCCGGCAAATTTGACTACATCATTGCCCACGGCCTCTACTCCTGGGTGCCCCAGCCCGTACGCCAAAAGCTACTCGCTGTGTGCCGTGATCATCTCAGCGAAAACGGCATCGCCTACATCAGTTACAACACCCTCCCCGGTTGGCGCTGGCGCGCTGTGTTGCGCGACATGCTGCTCTATCACACCCGCAACGCCACATCTGCGAGGCAGAAGTTACAGCAGGCACAAGATTTCCTCGCACAGCTCGAAACGACCCTGCCGGAGACCGACCAGCTCAGCGCCGGGTTCTTGCGCGATGAAATCAGCCGCATCGCCAGCCGTCATCCAAGCTATCTTTTCCATGAATACCTGGAAACGACCAACCAGCCCTTCCTTTTCAGTGAGTTCATCAGCGACAGCACTGACCACAACCTTGACTACATCGCGGATGTGGAGCTCGCCACCATGTTTCCCGGCGACATGGGTGAACGCACCACCGCACTGCTGGACCACTACGAGGAGATGGTGGAGGTGTGGCAATATATGGATTTTCTGAGCGGACGCACCTTCCGCCAAAGTCTACTGTGCCGTGGAGCTCGCCGCCTCAATCACGACATCGATCTGGACGTTTTCACCGAGTACGCCTTTTTCGCCGATGTCCAACCGCTAAAAAAACCGGACTTTCGACGCCGGAGGAACATGCGTTTCAACACTGCCAACGGAAAGGCCGTTGAGGTCAACCATCCGCTGACGCAAGCCGCCTTGACCGTTCTCAGCGAACAGTATCCCGACGCCATCAACTTCGATGAACTGAGCGCCGCGGCCCAACAGATGGTCCGGCAGGCCGGCCGTAACCATACCGCAGACGATCGCGACACCCTGCAGCAAGAACTTTTCCGGTTATTCAGCATGCAAGTCGTTCAATGCCGCACCACACCTATACGTTATTCTAAAACCATCAGTGAGCGTCCACGAGCTAGCGGACTTGCCTTGAGTCAAAACGCATCAGGCCTTAACCCGATCGCCGTCGCGCACCATGCAAGCCTGCAACTCGACCCCTTCAGCTCGACTCTGCTTTCACACCTCAACGGCCAACATAGTCGGGATAACCTCGTACAGTTAATGGTCAAGGCCATACACACAGAGCCTGAACTGGCGGCGCTACTGAATGAGCAACAACGCAATGATCCCCACAAACTGACACAAACCATCACGAATAATTGTCAACGGCTGCTGGAGATGTTTGCACGTAACGGCGTTCTGGTCGCGTGACGAGCTAACCATGCATGCTCGCCGGGAAAGGCGAGATAAAAGGCCGTTCAGCTACTGCGAGAGTATGGCCGCTGGAACCACCATTATCATCACAGCGGAACTACCGACACCTGTAGTTTTTCCCTCCAGTTAACGTGATGGAACCGAGAGGTCTAAGCTGTTAAATTGGTATCAACAGTCAGCTTTTGCCAGAAGCGCGCCGGTTCGCTAACAACCCCGACACCGTGAGCGCGATAACAAAGCGGCCGTCAACTATCGATGAGTCTCAGGAGGCCTCCATCGCAGTACGCCTCACTGAGTCACCCGTTACCGGAGAACATTCCTTATGTGGAAAAAAGTCGAAAATTACTCACTCAACTTTCACAACAAACCCCGGCGAACAGCCATCCATCTAAAACTGGCCGATGGTAGCGACGCCATCATGGATCACCTATCCATCGAGGAGCTCAACACCCTGGGCACCCTCCTTCGGGAAGAGGCTCAGATCTGGTACCACAGCACCCGCGGTGATCTGACCGCACACTCGGCGCCATTGCATGAGGAAGAGCTGGATTAAAGAGAAAGGTGCCATCGGGAGGCAAATAAACTGATGATAGTCAGGTGGCTGCGAGCGACCCTATTGTGGGTGAGTACTGATGCCACAAGATTGAACCGAGAGACGCGGGGAATTGGCCGTTGAGCGGACAGGGGTGTCTTGGCTTGTACCGTCTCTGATTCTCCTACTGTATTGAAACTTTCGCCAGCGACAGAGCTTTACATTGAGACAGCGACGCCCCGCTGAGCCGTTACTCAGAAACTGTTGGATCCGTGGAGATCTCATCTTCAGAAATGATGGGAACCTTGATATAGGTTTCCTTCGGGATATACGAAACAGTCGCTTTGCGTGCAAGGTCAGCAATGTTGGTGAATCCCTCGCGTACCGCTACCTGTAACATGAAGTCATTGTTACAGCTATACTCGCGGCAGGTCTCGGGGCGGCTTTCCCATATCTTGCATCGCCAAGTCTCGCTATCCATATGAACACACAAGCCTTGCGCATTCTTGCCTACATATCCTTTGGCTGGCAATCCATCCACACACTCGGACATCTCATGCGGCTTGAGTTTGACCAATAACCGGCAACAATATGTACGACATCCGAGCTCACGCCCGGCCTCACAATCGACATAAACCGTGTTTGACTCATCCGCCATTCCAGCATTCCCCCCTCTAACAGCTCAATTATTAATATTCATAGCCGGGTTTGCAGCACAGTGCCATTTATCATGCACAACAACGGCTATGCATTCCGTCTCGCCCGGGGATAGAGTGAGACTCTACACTATGGCAAATACACCATTACCACTAAGTTAAAGAGAATCAGTACGTACTATTGATAGGAGACGTATCGTTCGTACCATCATTCATGGAACCGAACATCTCACACGATGACAGCGTCATCACTTGCTTTCCCATCCACTTAAAAGAGGTCCAGACAGAGAGCCTGAGAGGCAACGCCGTTCGCTTGTTTTAGCGTGACTACAGGTTGCCTTTCTATCAGGCACTTGTTGAGAGTATCAGCCAACAGCACACAAAAATGTGACGTGGTACATGTCTTCTCACCAGCTGCTGTAAAGTGTTTCTTTAGACTTTTCAGCTCCATGCTTTACCAGTCTCCTGCAGGATCGCAGCCATTCAAAAGCAAGGGACATCGCCCCACGCTTGTATCGGATAGACTCATGATTTGTACTTGGATTTGCAATGGATCCGCGCATACTCTTCCCATGTCGCCACAAGAGTTGCCGTCAGACGTTTCGGCATCTCGCCGACATCAGATTACGCGATGCGGCAGCCACAGGCTGTCACGTAGTGGGAGTGATGCGATGTCTTAGAGGAGCCCTAGTATAGGCCGCGGATGTGACCCGAATATGCTGGGCGCGATACTTGACGCCCTCAAACGACGCTTCGGCGGTGACTACCGTCTTGAACCTCATCTCTCTTCGCAGGCTTCACTCGATGCCGTTTCAAAGCATAGGGCCAATGGCGAAAACATCGCGCTGGTCATCGCCCATCATTGGATGCCG
>JBFEYJ010000015.1:0-27467 GCA_041562215.1 Thiohalomonadaceae bacterium
GGCAACCACCAGGTCCGGCTGGAGGGCAATGATCCGTTCCAGATCCAGGCGGCTGTAACCGCCGACGCGGGAGATCGCTTTGGCTTGCTCCGGATAATCGCTGTAGTCCACCGCGCCGATGATCTTCTCACCAGCGCCGATGGCGAAGAGCTGCTCCGTGATATGCGGAGCAAGACTGATGATACGCGCTGCCGGTTGCGGCAAACTCACGAGGCGACCGGTGTCGTCCTTCACTGTGACGGCCGCCGATAGTGGCAGAGTCCAGCAGCACAGAGCGAGCAACATCAATTTTTTCAACATTCGGTGACCTTTCGCAAACAGGTAGTCGGTAATTGAGACAGTGCCTTTTCCAGGCGCTGCCAGGCGGTCTCATCGCCGGGCAGGCCAAAGCGCAGCGCAGACGGCCCACTAAATAGTCGCGTGAGGATCCCTTGCCGCGCCAACGCCTCATGCCAGTGCGTGGCCTTGAGCGTTGGACAGTACTGGAACAGTGCGCTCCCACCTGAGGGCACAAGGCCAAAGCGCGTGAGCAGGCGCTGCAACCGTTCCCCTTGCTGCGCAAGATGCAGTCGGGTCTTCGTCTGCCAGGTGAGATCGCTCAGTGCCATGCGCGCCGCTTCCCGTGCCGGGCCACTCACCGCCCAGGGGCCGAGGGTTTCCGCCAAGCGGGCCAACATCGACGGCCAGGCCAGGACGAAACCAACCCGCGCTCCGGCCAGCCCGAAGAACTTGCCAAGAGAGCGCAAAACGATGAGTCCCGACGCGCCGCACTCAGACGCCAGGCTCAGTTCGGGCGTGGTATCAATGAAGGCCTCGTCCACTATCAGCCAGCCACCTCGTGCCGCCAGTGCTGAATGCCATGCCAACAACTGCTCAGAGGAAAAGGACACTCCAGTGGGATTGTTAGGATTGACCAGCAGCAGTACATCGAGCTCCGGCAGCAATCGGGAGATCGAGTTGGAATCCAGAGCGATAAGCTCATGCCCCTGGCGAGTCCAGGCAGCGGCATGTTCGGCGTAACAGGGATCCAGAATACCGACCCGGCAGGGGGAACGCAGCAAAGGCAGCGCCTGGATCGCCGCTTGCGAGCCCGCCACGGGCAGGAGATGAGTTGCGCCGTAGTAGTCCGCCGCGGCCTGTTCCAGCCCGTCACCCTCTTCCGGAAGACGTTGCCAACAATCTATCGGGAGCGGTGGCACCGGCCAAGCGACAGGATTGATACCGGTGGAAAGATCCAGCCATTGCTCAAGCGGAATATCGTAACGTGCAGCAGCCTCACGCAGGCGCCCGCCGTGATGTAGTTCAAACAAACAACACCCCCATGATGAGAATCAGCAGCAGCCACAGGATCAGCGCCCTCTGCACCAGGCGGATGGCACGCTCGATATCCGCGCTCAGCGGGGCTGGACCTTCTCCCAGTACGGGCTTATCCATCATCTCTCCGTGGTAGGAAGTCGGGCCTCCAAGCTGCAGGCCGAGAGCCCCTGCACCACCGGCCATCACCACCCCGGCATTGGGGCTTTCGGTGCGATATCCCTGGTGCCGCCAGCAACGCCAGCCTCTGGCGGCGTCGCCCATCAACAAATAAGAGAGTGCGGTCAGCCGCGCAGGCAACCAGCCCAGTACATCATCCAATCGTGCCGCCGCCCAGCCAAAGGCATGATAGCGCTCTGTACGATAGCCCCACATGGCATCGAGGGTATTGCTGAGGCGAAATAACACGACGCCGGGTGCGCCGAGCAGGACAAACCAGAAAATAGCGCCGAACAGGGCATCGTTACCATTCTCCAACACCGATTCGACAGCGGCGCGGGAGACCTCAGCCTCGTCCAGCGTGGCGGTATCACGGCTGACCATCCAGCCGACCCGCTGACGCGCCAGGGCAAGATCTCCCGCAGCCAGCGCCTCGACCACCGCCCTCCCGTGCTGCGCCAGGCTGCTGCCGCCAATGGCAAGATAAAGCAGCAACACCGAAACCGGCAGTGCCAACCCGGGCAACAAGGACAACAACCAGGCCAGCAGTACCCACGGCAAGGTTGCCAATACCATAGCCAGGGCACCGCGAACGACCTGGTTGTCCCCCGGAGTGCCGATCAGTGACTCTTCGATGCTTAACGCCAGACGGCCGAAACCGGCCAAGGGATGGAAGCGGCGCGGCTCACCCAGCCAGAGGTCCAGCAACACCGCCAGAATGATGACAATCGCTGTGGTCATGAAAACCCGCTTTCAACAAGTAAGGCGGTATTATGCCTTAAAGGACAAGATTTAACGCAAAGGCCCAAAGGAAAAACAGCACCGGATAAAACCTTTCCTCGAACGCTATTCACTCGACTTTTCCCCCTCTTGTGTCGGCGTCTCCTGAACTACCGATGACTCATCTCATAAAGGTCATCATTACCACTATGCCATTTTGCCTCCTTTACATTGAGATCTAGTAAACGCCATTCCCATCCCGCCGGATACCCGTTACGATCCCGGCCCATGAATAAAACCCTTATGATCCAGGGAACCGCTTCCGACGCGGGCAAGAGCACGGTGGTGGCCGGACTGTGCCGGCTGTTGTACCGACGTGGCATCAAAGTCGTGCCGTTCAAGCCACAGAACATGGCGCTAAACAGTGCGGTTACTGCCGATGGCGGGGAGATTGGCCGGGCGCAAGCGGTACAGGCTCAGGCGGCGGGGCTTGAACCGCATACCGACATGAACCCGGTGCTGCTGAAACCCTCCAGCGACATGGGCGCTCAGGTGATCATCCATGGCAAGGCGTTGGCGCAGATGCAGGCGCAGGACTACCACCACTATAAGCGTACCGCTATGACGGCTGTGCTCGCGTCCCATGCTCGACTCTCTGAGCAGTATGAGATAGTGATGGTGGAAGGGGCCGGGAGTCCGGCTGAGGTGAATCTGCGCGAGGGCGACATCGCAAATATGGGCTTTGCCGAGGCGGTTGACTGCCCGGTGATCCTGGTGGCCGATATCGACAAGGGGGGGGTGTTCGCCCAAATCGTCGGTACCCTGGCATTATTGAGCGATAGTGAACGGGCACGGGTGCAGGGTTTCATCATCAACCGCTTTCGTGGTGATGTCGCTCTGCTGCAACCGGGCCTGGACTGGCTGGAGGAGTACACCGGCAAGCCTGTGCTCGGGGTGCTGCCCTACCTCCATGACCTGCATATCGAGGCCGAGGATGCCGTCCCCCGGGATAACATCCAGGCTGACCGCGATAAATTCCAGGTGGTGGTACCGGTTCTTCCCCGCATCAGCAACCACACCGACTTCGATCCGTTGCGCCTGCACCCCGGGCTCGACCTGCACTTTGTCGGCAGCGGTGATCGGCCGCCGCCGGCCGACCTCATCATCCTGCCCGGCAGCAAGAACGTGCGAGCCGACCTTGAATGGTTGCGGGAAAATGGCTGGGAAGACGCCATTCGTCGGCACCTGCGCTACGGTGGCAAGTTGATTGGCATATGCGGCGGCTACCAGATGCTGGGCAGTGCTATCCACGACCCACAGGGTCTGGAAGGGCTCGCCGGCACCAGCGAAGGCTTGGCTTTGTTGGCGATGGAGACCACGCTACACGAAGAGAAGCAGTTAACCCGTGTAAGCGGGCATCTGTTAATGGAGGATGCAAGAGTCGAGGGTTACGAGATCCACATGGGGATCAGCTCTGGTGCCGCGCTCGAGCGTCCCCTCATACAACTCGAAAGCATCACTGACGGCGCGATAAGCGAAGATGATCAGGTGCTCGGTACCTACCTGCACGGTCTGTTCGACCACCCCGAAGCCGCAAGCGCCCTGTTGCGCTGGGCAGGACTCTACGCGGCCAAGGGGATTGACTACGCCGCGATACGGGAGCGGGAACTCGACCGCCTCGCCGATGTACTTGAGGCACAGCTGGATTTTCAGCGGGTCAAAGCACTGCTGGTCTAAGCGGAATCCTCATGCAGCTCCCGATCCAGCTGGGTCAGCGATTTGACGATCAGGCGTGACAGCTGGGCATACTGATGATTTAGCAGCTTGTCCGCTGTATTGTGCTTGCCATTATCAACCGTCTCGACGATCTCGGCAGCGCAGCGGTGAAAGTCAGCGTGCTGTACCTGCACTTGTTTGAACAGTGGCTTGTTACCATGGTTGTCGAGGTTGGCGTAGATCCACCGACCAAGTTCACAATTGTCATCACGCCCGACTTGCTGCGGATCCAGCACCTCTTCCGAGACGCCGTCGAGATAATGACGAAGTCGCACTTTCCAGGCTACATGCGCATTGATTGCATCATAGAGATTCATCCTGCCTCCCCCTCGCATTGTGACTATTATTATTTTTTTATTTTTATCCTTGTTCGTTTTAACTATAACCACACTTTACCAATTGTTTCAAGACTGTTACAGCGATGTGGCGAAAAATGACGTACAATCCCCACTATCGCAAGACCTCAAGAGACTTCCCCCATGGATATGACACCGCTTGAACAGACGCTTGCGCGCATCGAGGGCGATGCACGCTCCGGCCAGTCATTGTTGCTTTATGCACTGGTAAAGACCCTCTCAATCCCCCAAGGCGGTCACGCCTACCTGCTGACCAAGCTGAAGGAGATGACGCCTGAAACCCGCCGGCTGGCTTATGGCCTGATGGAACTGATGGCTCAGGGCGGGGCGGCAAGTGCCGTATGGAAAGAAGCGGAAGCCCGGATGGATCAGGCCATCCGAGGTTAAAATCATGCCGCGTTTTTGGGAAGAGAAATCACTCGGCGAAATGAGCCGCGAACAGTGGGAGAGCCTGTGTGACGGCTGCGCCCGTTGCTGCCTGGTCAAGCTCGAGGATGAGGAGAGCGGCGAGCTCTGCACTACCAGCGTGGTTTGCCGCTACCTTGAGATTGAACAGTGCCACTGCAGTGTTTACAGCGAGCGTAGTCGCCTGGTTCCGGAGTGCCTGCAAGTCACCCGGGAGAATATTGCCGAGCTCTACTGGATGCCGCAAAGCTGTGCCTACCGGCTACTTGCTGAAGGCAACCCTCTGCCCGACTGGCACCCGCTGGTCAGCGGCAGGCGCGAGAGCATTCACGAGGCCGGGATCGCCGTAAGCGGCTTCGCCATTTCCGAACAGGCATTGACCGAAACGTGCGATCTCGAAGATTACATTATCGACTGAGAGTTTGGCGTAGAAAACATCAGGCTCAGCTACATCTTACATCTAACAGCTGCGATTACTCAGCAAAGTGGCATATAATTGGCAACATATACATTATCAGCCACAGCATCAGACACGAAGCTCCATGAACCGCGCTCTCATTCAACAACTCACCCTCAGCGAACTCGAGAAATACACCATCGAGCTGGAGCTGGCGATCGAAAACCACACCCAATGGCTCTCCCAGATCAATCGCAACCTGATCTGCAACCTGCCCGCCGATGACGACGACCTCAGTGAAACCCCGCACATGCTCTGCCATTTCGGCCGCTGGTATCACCAGATAGATGATCCTGGACTTGTCGCGGACGAGACCTTCAGCCGTCTAGGCGAAGTCCATAAAAAGATGCACTCGGCAGCCAAGACCCTGCTGCTCAAGGGGCAGAATCATGAACAGATCAACCCTGAGGAATACGACGAGCTGATCGATCTCTCCTGTCAGCTCCGCTTTCTCATCAACACATTGCGTCGCGAGTTTAACCAAAACAGCAGCCTCACGGCCAAACTGATGGGAAAGGTGTTCGAAAACGCCGGCGAGGGGGTGGTCATCACCGCCCCTGACACCACGATCATCAGCGTCAACCGGGCATTTAGCAGGGTGACCGGCTACAGTGCCGCCGAGGTCATCGGGAAAAAACCCGGTATGTTGCAGTCCGGCAAGCAGGAGCCAGACTTCTATAGGCGGATGTGGGAGGCACTTGAGCATAACGGCCAGTGGCAGGGCGAGATTTGGAATTGCAACAAGCACGGTGAGATTTACCTTGAGTGGCTCTCTGTCACCGCCGTCAAGGATGAGAATGGCAATCTCAGCCACTACATCGGCATCTTCTCCGACATCACCACGGAAAAGGAAAACGAGGAGCGTCTGGCGCACCTGGCCCACTATGACCAGTTGACCAACCTGCCCAATCGCATTTTGTTCAATGACCGGCTCACTCAAGCACTGGCGCTGGCGCGTCGCACACGCAACCGGTTAGCGGTGATGTTTCTCGATCTGGATGGTTTCAAGGCCATCAACGACAGCTATGGCCATGGCGCCGGGGATGAATTGCTGCAGCAGGTCGCAAAGCGACTGCATGAATGCCTGCGTGTTAGTGATACCGTCGCCCGATTCGGAGGCGATGAATTCACCATCGTGCTCTCAGAAATAGACAGCAAAGAGAGCACAGCCATGATCGCGACCAAGATCATCGAAGCGATCGCCAGCCCCTACAACATCAACGGCAACGAGGCTCACGTTACCGCCAGTCTCGGCATCAGCCTCTATCCCGTCGACGGCCAACAGGCGCATACACTGCTCAAAAAAGCGGATAATGCCATGTACCATGCCAAGCGCCACGGCAAAAATCACCATGAGTTCTATTCCGAAAAGGATTAAGGGGTAAGTCGGGTGTGTCATGTCGGCAGTGCGCCTAACCGCGAGGCACACCGTTAATGCCGACACTGGATTCCCCCCTTAAGCCAGACTCTTGCTCACAATCTCGTAAACATCCCGGGAACATGCTCCAGAGTCCAGGATACGATGCAGTTGTCCTCTCATTATCTCCTGCCGTAAAGCATCGTACCGTCGCCATTGAGTCAGGGGTGTCAGTAGCCGTGCCGCCACTTGGGGATTGAGTTTGTCGAGCTGCATGACAAAATCAGTATGGAAACGGTAAGCTTCTCCGTCGCCACGGTGGAATCCGGCGGGATTTCGCATGGCGAAGGCGCCGATGAGCGAGCGCACGCGGTTGGGGTTACGGATATTAAAATCCGGATGCTGCGCAAGCGATTGCACTCGTTCGAAAGTATCCGGCTGCGGTGACAGTGCCTGCAGCGAGAACCACTTATCGAGCACCAACGCATCCCCCTTCCAACGACTGTAAAAATCATCCAACGCCGCCTGAGCGGATTCATGGCCGTTATGCACCAGCGCAGCAAGCGCGGCCATCGCATCGGTCATATTGGATGCCCCCTCGTACTGCTCACGGCACTGTGCGGCAATCGACTCATCATCGAGTAACATCAGGTAGTGCAGGCAGCGGTTCTTCAACCGTCGACGGGCCATGGCCTCGGCATCGAGGCGATACTCCCCGCTCTGGTGATTACGCACCATGATCTCCAACAGCGCCTTGCGATAAGCGGCAGCCAGCTCGTGCTGCAACCCACGATGCGCCACATGCAACACTTCCGGATCACAGCCCTCGATAAATTCAGCGACATAGGATTCCTGCGGCAGGGTGATCGCCTCGGCAACCAGTGCCGGATCCAGTGCCGTGTCGGCCAGCGTGTCGGCAAAGGCGCCCGCCAAGCCCGTTGGAAGCCCGGGCTTCTCACCCTGCTGGAGTGCTCCATACCGCTCCAGCAACACTTTGAGAGCCAGCTCCTGACCGGCATTCCAGCGGTTGAAGGGATCACTGTCGTGCCCCATGAGGAAGGCCAGCTCATTATCGCTATAATCAGTGTCCAGTTTGACCGGAGCGGAGAAATTTCGCAGCAGTGAAGGCACTGCCGTTTCGGGAATATCGCTAAAACACCAGGACTGCGCAGCTTGCTCCAATAGCAGCACACGCTCCATTGGCGCTTCACCGCTCTCTCCTTCCAGACGCAAGGGCAACGCTTGCCCGTCACTATCGAGCACGGCGGTAGCGATCGGAATGAGCTGCGGCGATTTTTTCTCCTGCCCCGGTGTGGGCGGACAGTGCTGGCTGGTGTGCAGTGTCAGTGTCCTGTTAGCGGCATCATATTCCCGCCGCACCGTCACCACCGGTGTGCCGGCCTGACTGTACCAGCCCATGAAGGAGGAGAGATCCCTGTCGTTGGCGTCGGCCATTGCGCCAATGAAGTCATCGCAGGTCACCGCCTGCCCGTCATGGCGCTCGAAGTAGAGGTCACTGCCCTTTCGAAAGCCCTCACCGCCGAGCAGGGTGTGAAGCATATGGATCAACTCCGCGCCCTTTTCATACACAGTGAGGGTGTAGAAGTTGTTGATTTCAACGTAGGAGTCGGGCCGCACAGGATGGGCCATAGGACCGGCATCTTCGGCGAACTGGTGGGTCCGCAGCATGGTGACATCGTCGATGCGCTTGACTGCCGCGGAATTCATGTCGGCGGAGAACTGCTGGTCACGGAAGACGGTAAACCCCTCTTTCAGACTCAACTGGAACCAGTCGCGGCAGGTAACGCGGTTACCCGACCAGTTGTGGAAATACTCGTGCCCGATGACGCTTTCAATGCCGTAAAAATCGGCGTCGGTAGCGGTCTCCGGCCTGGCCAGCACATAGCGGGAGTTGAAAATATTGAGACCTTTGTTCTCCATTGCCCCCATGTTGAAGTCGTCTACCGCGACAATCATGTAGATGTCGAGATCGTACTCGCGCCCATAAGCTTGTTCGTCCCAAGCCATCGCCTTTTTCAGTGAGGTCATGGCATGGCCGGTCTTGTCCTCATTGCCGTGCTGAACGTAGATCTGCAGAAGTACATCGCGCCCGCTCGACGTGGTGAAGCGGTCCGTGACGCAGGCCAGATCACCCGCCACCAGTGCAAAGAGGTAACAAGGCTTTGGGAACGGATCCTGCCAGGTGACAAAGTGACGGCCGCCATCCAGCTCACCGCGCTCGATCGGATTACCGTTAGAGAGTAGCACCGGACATTTCGTCTTATCGGCGACGATGGTGGTGGTGAAGACGCTCATCACATCAGAGCGATCCGGGTAATAGGTGATCTTGCGAAACCCCTCCGCCTCGCACTGGGTACAAAAATTACCGCTGGAGGTATAAAGTCCCTCCAGTGCGGTGTTGGCGGATGGGTTGATGCGGGTGACGATCTCCAGCTCGAATTCGACCGGTGGCGAATCGAGCATTAACGACTCGGCATCAATACGATAGTCGCAGGTATCCAGCTCGCGGCCATTCAATCGTATCGCCAGCAGCGCCAGCTCTTGACCGTCGAGGCGCAGCGGCTGCCCCGCAACAGCATCGGGGTTGGCATGCATGCGCATCCTGGCGTGCACCACCGTGGCGACCTCGTCCAGATCGAAGCGGAGCGACAGCGAATCAACCAGATAAGCCGGCGGCGTGTAGTCCTTGAGATAAATGGTTTGCGGCGTTGCTTCTGTATTCATCGTATCGCTCAATTGAAATTAACTAGAGGGCGCCATTCAGCACCACCAAAAAGATCGAAAAAACTCATCACACCGGCAGTGGATTCCCCACAGAGACAAGAGACATCAAGCGCGTCGAGGTGAATAGTTACATATAGGGTGCAAGGAGGACGATCACCAGCAGCACGACACATTCAAGCAGTTCCAGCAAGGCGCCGGCGATATCGCCGGTGAAACCGCCAAGGCGGCTCATCACCACCCGGCGCAGCCAGAGCCACAACAAAACTGAGACGGCCAGCACCACTCCTCCACTCGCGCCTGACACGCTGAAGAGCAAGGCGATAACTGCCAGCGCCCCGGCGATGACCAGCCTACGCGACGCATGCTTTGAAAGGGCCTCCCCCAAACCGCCGGGACGCACATAGGGTGTGGTGACAAACAGAAGAGCGACTCCGCTACGGGCCAGGGAGGGAACAAGCAGCAGCACCAGAACCTCTCCGCCGCGCATCAATACGGCCAGTGACGCGAACTTGAGCAGCAGCATGAGAACCAGTGCCGTGACGCCAATCGGGCCGCTGGCAGGGTCCTTCATGATCGCCAATGTGCTCTCCCGATCCCCCAACCCGCCGACCCAGGCATCGGCGGTATCCGCCAGTCCATCCAGATGCAGGGCGCCGGTAAGAACTACCCACAAAGTCAGCAGGACGGCGGCGGCAAGGAGCGGATCGTGCTCCTGCAACGACAGCGCCGTCCCCCACAGGATGGCGCCAAGTAGCAGGCCCACCAGCGGATACCAGACCAGCGAACGGCCAACCTGCGGCGCATCGATTGTACCCAGCGCCGGCGTTGGCAGACGGGTGAGGAACTGTAGTGCAAGCCAGAAAGTCCGCATTAGCAGTTCGGCCCGGTGAACACCAGTTGGTGATGGGTCTCACCAAAGCGACCACTGTCGACGCGAACGCGAACAATGCCGGCGTTGCGCGGGTCGAAGCGATAGAAACTCTCCAGCGGCAGTCCAAGGGCATTCAACAACAGAATACGCATCATTCCTGCATGTCCCACCAGCAACAGTTGCTTGCCGGCATGACGTTCGAGCAAGCCCTGCCAGGCAGAGGTCACACGTTGATGAAAGTCTCTTAGCGACTCGGCCTCCGGCGGTGTATTGTTTATTGGATCGCGCCAGAAGGCGGCGATGCCCTCAGGGTCTTCTGCCAGCAACTCAGTGGCGCTCTTACCCTCCCAGCGGCCGAATCCCACCTCGCGAAAACCGGGATCCAGTTCCACACCGATGGAAAGGTTGCCGCCAAGTTCACGGGCAAAATCGGCACATCGCTTCAGGTCTGAGGAGACAATAAACTGCCATTCGTCACGCCCTGCCACAGCAGCACGCATCTGCTGCCAGCCTTTCTCGCTCAAGGGATCATCAATCTGCCCCCGGTACTTGGAGCCACCCACCGGCTCACCGTGACGGATGATGTCGATAATCGTTGTCTGTTCTTTCATAGCGATACCATCCTCTGCCACGGAAGACACGGAATAGTAACCAGCACCACCGTGGCTAATCGTTTTAACTTCCGTCAGCGACACCCGCCTCGGCGAAGGTGGCCATGTTATTGTGGAGCGCGCAGGCGAGGCGCAGTAACGGTACGGTAACCGCTGCTCCGCTGCCTTCACCCAGGCGCATCCCGAGATCCAGCAGCGGCTGATCGCCGATGGCGGCAACCACGGCCGCATGTCCCGGCTCCGCTGAGGCATGCGACAAAATCAACCAGGGAGCAATGGAGGGATTCAGACGCAGTGCCACCAGTGCCGCAACGCTGCTGATAAAACCGTCGACCAGCACAGGCAAGCCCTGCTGTGCAGCACTGAGGCAGGCACCGCAAAGAGCGGCGATCTCGAAACCACCGAGGCATCGCAGGACTTCAAGCGGATTGCCCTGCGCCCCGTCGTGCAGCACCAGAGCACGCTCGATTACCTGCGCCTTGTGCGAGACACCGTTTGCATCCAGCCCGGTTCCCGGTCCGGCCAGTTCAGAGGGCGGCTTGCCCAGCAATGCCGCGGCGATTGCCGTCGCAGCGGTGGTGTTGGCAATGCCCATCTCTCCACCGATGAACAGCTGCGCACCATTGGCAAGTGCACGCTCTACCGCCTCACTGCCGGCGGTCAGGGCTTCAGCCAGTTGGACCTCTCCCATTGCCGGACCGATACAGAAATTGGCGGTACCTGCATCAATGCGACGGCTGATGACATGGGGTAACGCTGCAGAAGGGGTGGCCGCCCCCACATCAACCACCTCCAGTGCCGCCCCCAGCTCGCGGGCGAGCACGCTGATAGCCGCTCCGCCTTGCGCAAAATTGGCGATCATCGCCACCGTGACCTCCTGGGGAAATGCCGATACCCCTTCCGCCGCCACACCATGATCAGCAGCGAAGATACTGATCCTGATCCGTTCAAGCGAAGGGCGCTCTTGCCCCTGCATCGCTGCCAAGCGCTCGGCCAACCGCTCAAGCCTGCCAAGAGAGCCGGGAGGCTTGGTCAGCTGGGACTGACGCTCTGCCGCTCCAGCGCCGGCCTGTTGATCCAGCGATGCGGCGGGGAGATAGAGCCAGTCAAATGTCATGGATTATTCCTTCAAAATCATCGGCAGACCGGCGGTAACAAAGGTCACCCGGCCACATATCGCAGCCAGCGCCTGATGCAGTCGGCCACTCTCATCACAAAAACGTCGGGTCATCGCCCCTAGCGGCACGATACCGAGCCCCACTTCATTACTCACCAGTATCAAGTGCCCCGGCAACTGTGGTAACAGTTCGAGCAACCCTGCCCGCTCAGTGGCAAAACGCCTTTCATCTATCGGCTCATCTGCCAGCAAATTGCTCAACCACAGGGTCAGGCAGTCGACGATAAGACAATGTGCCGGGGAAGCCTGCTCGGCCAGCACCTTCGCCAGTTGCAGTGGCTCCTCCACAAGCAGCCACTCAGCGGGGCGACGTTGCCTGTGGTGGTCGATACGAATGGCCATCTCGTCGTCATGGACTTCAGCGGTCGCGATGTAGGTCACAGCCAGTCCGCTATCCATGGCACGCTGTTCAGCCAGGGCGCTCTTTCCGGAACGGGCGCCGCCTAATATCAATTCACGCATGAGGCAGATAGGAGAAAGGAATATCCAAGGTCAATGTAAACAGTACAACGTTCAATATTCGTTCATGGCACTTATCATGTGCAACGACTTCAAGTCATCCAGCCGGCCAGGGTGAACAGGGCAAGGATGCTGATAAACACCAACACGGCACGGCGTGCAAGAGAGAGAGTTTCATACACCATGGCGATGTTTTGCGCATCATTACCCTCTTCGATCTCCCCACTTTGATAGCGCAACGCCCCCAGGCCGCTGGCAATCAATACCTTGCGGCTGCTCTCATGCCACGGTGCAATAACACTGCGCCAGGCGCTGAAAGCATCAACGAAACTCCCAGCCAGGGCATAAGCCAGCGCACAAATGCGGGCAGGCACCCAGGCCAGCAGATGGTGCAGGCGCTGGGCTGCCTCGGCGAAATCATCATTACCCTCCCCCTCCTCCTGCACTAGCTGTTGTGTCAGTCGAAACAGCAGTGCACCGGCGGGCCCGAGCAAAACAAACCAGAACACCACGGCCAACAACCGTTCATTGGCCTCGACCAGAATATTGTCAAGAATGCGATGAGTCAGCTGCGCCGAATGTGTCGGTATATCATCGCCAAGCAACTCTCCGGCATGCCAGATGGCCGACTCCTCATCGCCACGCTCACGGGCATCGATAAAGGCCTCTACTTCCGCCTCCAGATCGGTGGGGCCGAAACTGAACAGCAGTACCATCACGGCAAAGCCCAACCCGAACAAAAACCAGAGGTTACTGAGGTAGTAGTCAACCAGGCCGGTAAGGACCAGCAGTGGGGCTAACAGCAACACCACCGAGGCGGGTCCATTAAGATACGGCTGTCGTGAAAGACCTCTTTTCACGAACCCCGAGTAGCGATGGAACCAGCCGAACCGACGCAACTCCGACATGGAGCCCAGAAAGCGCTCGGCGATAAGACCCAGAATAATGGCAATCAGTAGCATTGCTTAAGTTTCAATGTTCGCTCGTTGTATTTCAAGCAGAGTTTGACTCATTGGTCGACGAAGTGAGCAGGCCAAGCAGGCGTGACCAACTGAAGAAGGGGCCGGGATCGGTCTTGCGCCCCGGGGCGATATCGCTATGCCCCACCAGGCGCTGCCTGCTCAGACCGGGATAGGCCCGCTCCAGGGCAACGATCACCTCGGCAAGCCGGGTATACTGTGCCGGCTCGTAGGACGCATCGTCGCTGCCTTCCAGCTCGATACCGACGGAAAAATCGTTGCAGCGTTCACGCCCTTCAAACAGCGATACTCCTGCATGCCAGGCACGTCGGTGAAACGGTACATACTGCACCAACTCCCCATTGCGGCGGATCAGTAAATGGGAAGAGACCTTTAGCTGGTGAATCCCGGCAAAGTAGGGGTGTGCGCCGGGATCGAGGGTGTTGGTAAAGAGGGCGTCTATCCAGGGGCCGCCATATTCCCCCGGCGGCAGGCTGATTCCATGGATCACGAAAAGGTCGATGTCAGCCCCTGCAGGGCGCTCATCCCAATTGGGGGAAGCGACCTGGCGTGCCTGCCTGATAAGACCGGTAACAAGATCAACCTGCAGACTCATGGCGCCTCCTGGGGCGCGCCGGCCAGCACCGCCTCTATCGCGGCGATGATGCTGGGTGACTGCGGCTCTGCATGGATCGCGGCATGGTAATGGCCGTCCTTGAACAGAAACATTGCCGGCAGGTGAAACACCTCGAACTCGCGCGTCAATGCCATATCCTGCTGCGCATCCACCTCGAACACGTGATGGAGTGCGAACTCACGGGGATGACTTTCCAGGACCTTTTTGAGCTGCCGACAGGCGCCGCAACCCGGTGCGGTAAAAAAGACCAGGCTTATCCCCTCGGTCTCGGCCAGGGTGTGGTGAAAGTCGAACTGGGTCAGTCTCGCAAGGGGCATTCCCTATTCACTCCATTCGCATTCAATCGATGTCGGCTAACAGACCGCGCAACACCATGTCGGTGAAGCTGATAATGCCGATGACCTTGCCGTTTTCCACAACCGGTGCGCGGGAGAGGGAAAAACGATCAAACAGGCGCGCACAGTAGCGGATGTCCATCTCAGGGTCGACCGAGATCACCGGCTTGGCCATCACCTCATAGACGTTTACCCGCTCTGGGGACTTGTCCACGGCCAGTACTTTACGCGCGATATCGGAGATAAGCACCATCCCGTACTCGTCATCATCATGGCGTTTATTGACGATCAGACACTTGGTATCCACGTATTTCATTGTCTTCAGCGCATCGCGTACCGTCGCCATGCCGTCGACCATGTCGAACCGGGGCTTCATCGCATGGCGCACACGGATCACTTTTCTGTCACTGGTCATAACTCCTCCTCCACCGCCGAACTGAGTTTTTCCACCTGATGAATAACACCTAGTGCATCCTCCACATCAATCTGGAAGGCAATTCCGGTGCCCGGCTTGTCATCGAACTGCCCAACCGTGGCAATGCGCTCAAGGATCTTGCGGCTCATGTGCTCCTCGACCAGAAACATCACCATATCACGCTGTGTCTCCAGCGAGAGACCGAAGAAGGTCTTGCTCTTCTTTATCCCCTCACCGCGCGCCTGACTCAGTACCGTTGCACCAGTAGCACCGGCCTCCCGTGCCGCATCGAGGACCTTGTCGGTCTTGTCGTCCTCGACCAGGGCGATCAATAGTTTGAAATGCATGGTTACTCTCCCACGTTGTCACGCCACCCGTTGCGGCGAGCTCTCCACTGACTGAGTTGCGCATAGCCCATCACCGACATGATCGGAAACAGGCTGGCGAAGGCGATGAGTCCGAAACCGTCGAGCATCGGGCTGCGCCCCGGCACCGTACTTGCCAATCCCAGTCCGAGGGCAGTGACCAGCGGCACGGTGACTGTGGAGGTGGTCACCCCACCCGAATCATAGGCCAGGGCGACGATCATTTTAGGGGCGTATATTGTCTGGATGATAACCACAATGTAACCGGCGATGATGTAGTAGTGCAGCGGTGTGCCGCTGACGATGCGATAGGTTCCAAGCGCGATGCCGATAGCCACACCGATGGCCACTGCAGTGCGGAGCCCCCACACGCTGATAGCGCCACCGGAAACCTCCTGCGCCTTAATCGCCACCGCAATCAAGGAGGGCTCAGCCACCGTGGTGGAAAAACCCATGGCGAAAGCGAAGAGGTAGACCCACCAGTAATCATCCCAATGCAATACGCGGCTAACACCCTCCCCCAGGATAAAGGCCGGATCAGTTAACTGCTCGGCCATCAGCTTGCCCAGTGGGAACAGCGCCTCCTCCAGGCCGATGAGAAATAGCGTCAGCCCCAACAGCACATAGCCGAAGCCGATCAGTACCTTCTTCAAATTGGGAATGGGCCGGCGGATCACCAGCAGCTGGAAGCCGAAGAGAATGGCGGCAATGGGCAACACATCGCGCAGTGTCGACAGCAGGGTATCCAAAATAAGCTGCAGCGTCTCCATCAGCCAATTACCATGCCGTAGCCCATGACAAAGATCATTGGAGTCAGGGAGGCGAAGGCGATAAGACCGAAGCCATCGACTATCGGATTGCGCCCCTTGATCGAGGAGGCCAGTCCCACGCCCAGAGCGGTCACCAGGGGTACCGTGATGGTTGAGGTTGTCACTCCGCCCGAGTCATAGGCGATGCCGATGATCTCCTTGGGGGCGAAGGCGGTCATCATTACCACCCCGGAGTAACCGGCGATAATGAGGTACTGGATCGGCCAGCCCTTGAGTATGCGCAATACACCGAGCACGATGGCAAATCCTACCGACAAGGCGACGGTATAACGCAGCCCAGTAGCGTAGCTCTGCCTGGCCTCTTCACTGTCCTCGATCATGCCGCCGACCGCCGCCACCTCCGAGGCCTCGGCAGCCACCGCAATCAATGCCGGTTCGGCCACAGTGGTGCCAAATCCGAGAGCAAAGGCGAAGGCCAGTAACCAAAACACACTACCCTTTCTGGCAAAGGCGTAGGCCATGCTCTCGCCAATCGGAAACAGCCCCATCTCCAGGCCGCGCACGAAGAGGGTTAGTCCCACCACCACCATCGCCGTGCCGAACAACAATGACCCCAGGTTAGGTATGGGCTGCTGAAGCACCACCAACTGAAAAAAGGCGATAACGATAATGATCGGCGCCAAATCGCGGACACTGGCCACAAATGGGCGAAGCACAGTTGGGAGGGACAGTGTCAAAATGTATCTCTTGTGATTATTTGCCAATACCCGTTGAACGTTACACTATTGAGCGGTAACTGTTAACAGACAATAGCGGGTGCGGTGCAATCGATGATGAACGAAGAGGAAAATACCGGGGACAGACCCGCGCGGCTCGGTCGCGGCATGTTGATCGGCGGCTGGGTATTGGGCCTGTTGCTGCTGGCTTTGATGTTTAACGGTATGCTCGAACAGCAACACAACCCGAACCGCTCCGTGACCTCAGTAACCACGGCGGAAGGAATGCGTGAGGTGGTGTTGCAGCGAAACCGTGGGGGTCATTATCTCGCCAATGGCAGCATTAACGGCCAAGTGGTGGAGTTCATGCTCGATACCGGCGCAACCGATGTCTCCGTACCCGATACTGTTGCACGACAGTTAGGTCTCAAGCGTGGCATGCCCCAAGTCTACTCGACTGCCAACGGCAGCATCACCGCCTACCAGACCCGCCTGCCCAGCCTGAGCCTGGGCGATATCGAATTGCGCGATGTGCGTGCCAGCATCAATCCGCACATGGACGATGACACTATTCTGCTTGGTATGAGCTTTCTCAAGCATTTGGAGTTTACCCAGCGCGGCGATACCCTGATAATTCGTCAATACCTACAACAATAACAACTGAAAGTAAGCTTATGGAAATCCTCACCAACCTGTTCAAAGAACTCAACACCATCGTCTGGGGCCCGGCGATGCTGGTGCTGATCCTCGGCACTGGCATCTACCTGATGACCGGGCTCAAGGCGATGCCGTTAAATCGCATCGGGTATGGTTTTCGTATGCTGTGGCAAGGTCGCAAGGGGGCGGGCGAAGGCGATATCAGTCCCTTCAACGCCCTAATGACCTCACTATCAGCCACCATAGGCACCGGTAATATCGCCGGGGTGGCGACCGCAATCTTCATGGGCGGCCCTGGTGCCTTGTTCTGGATGTGGTGCACCGCCCTGGTGGGTATGGCGACCAAGTATGCCGAGGCGGTACTCGCCGTGCGTTACCGCGAAACCGATGAGGCTGGCAACCATATCGGCGGACCAATGTTCTATATTAAGAATGGTCTCGGCAGTCGCTGGGCCTGGCTCGGCACCCTGTTTGCCATCTTCGGTGCGTTAGCCGGTTTCGGCATTGGCAACACCGTGCAGGCCAATTCGGTGGCCGACGCCCTCAACAGCAAGCTGGGCATTCCACACCTGGCTACCGGTTTCACCATGGCGGTGCTAGCTGCGCTGGTACTGATCGGCGGCATCCGCCGTATCGCCACAGTGGCGGGCAAGCTCGTGCCATTCATGGCAATCAGCTATATCCTTGCCGGCGCGGTGGTACTGGTGCTCAATGCCTCTGCGATCCCTGAGGCTATCGCCCTCGTTTTCAAACACGCCTTCACCCCAATCGCAGCCAGTGGTGGCTTTGCCGGGGCCGCAGTGTGGGCAGCGATACGCTTCGGTGTTGCCCGCGGCATCTTCTCCAATGAGGCCGGCCTCGGCAGTGCCCCCATCGCCCACGCCGCGGCCACCACTGACAGCCCGGTCCGCCAGGGTACAGTGGCGATGCTCGGTACCTTCATCGACACCCTCGTTATCTGTAGCATTACCGGCTTGGTGATTATAGTCACAGGCGCCTGGAACTCCGGAGAGAACGCAGCATCTCTTACCTCCCTCGCCTTTGAATCGGCCCTTCCCGGCGTCGGTGGCTACGTGGTCAGCTTTGGCCTGGTGCTGTTCGCCTTCACCACCCTGCTCGGCTGGAGTTTCTACGGCGAGAAGTGTATCGAATACCTGTTCGGCATGCGCGCCATTACCCCGTTTCGCGTGCTGTGGATCATCGCCATCCCCATTGGCGCCAACTCCAACCTCGATTTTATCTGGCTGGTGGCCGATACCCTCAACGCCCTGATGGCACTGCCCAACCTACTGGCGCTTCTGCTGCTGAGTCCCGTGGTGTTCCAGCTAACTCGCGACTACTTTCGCGCAGAACGATGAGTTCACTCGATACAGAATACCCCGTCAGCGGGGTGAATCTGCTCAGCCCTCAGCCCCCTCGCTGAGTGGACACGGATAGCCATCCTGGCAATGTCATAGTAATATCCACTGCTATTCACGGCCCGCACTGCGGGCCCATTCTTTTACCGAGGAGACACCCATGAGCGAGCGTATCACCGATTCAGGACTGAAGATTGAGGACACCATCGAGGGCACCGGTGCCGAGGCAGCGGCAGGACAGACCGTCTCCGTGCACTACACCGGCTGGTTGGAGAATGGGAACAAGTTCGATTCCAGTAAGGATCGCAATGATCCCTTCCGCTTTCGACTTGGCGCCGGTCAAGTGATCCGCGGCTGGGACGAAGGAGTGCAAGGCATGAAGGTTGGCGGCACCCGCAAGCTGACTATCCCTGCCGATCTGGGCTACGGTGCCCGTGGTGCCGGCGGCGTGATCCCCCCCAACGCCACCCTGATTTTCGAGGTTGAACTGCTGGACATTATCTAGGCTGTGAAAATCCCCCTGCAAGACATCCACGAGCAGGTACGTCTTGCCCTTATCGAGGATATTGGTGAGGGCGATCTGACTGCCGCTCTAATCCCGGAGGATGCCCGATCCGAAGCGACCGTGATCAGCCGTGAGACGGCAGTCATCTGCGGCATCCTTTGGTTCGAGCAGGTCTTCGCCCAGCTTGATGAGAAGATCCACATCGACTGGAAGGTTGCCGATGGTGACCACGTCGAGCCCAACCAGGTACTTTGTGTTCTGACCGGCCCATCCCGTGCCCTGCTCACCGGCGAGCGCACAGCGCTCAACTTCCTGCAGACCTTATCCGGGACCGCAACCATCACCCGCCAATATGTCGAGGCTGTCGCAGGCACGAGAGTAAAGGTGCTGGATACTCGCAAGACAATTCCAGGCCTGCGCCAGGCACAGAAATACGCGGTAAGTTCCGGCGGTGGAACGAACCACCGCATGGGACTCTACGACGGGGTGCTCATCAAGGAGAACCATATCGCCGCTGCCGGCTCAATCGCCGAGGCGGTGGCCCAGGCACGTCACCATGCTCCTGACCACATCCCGGTGGAGGTAGAGGTGGAAAATATTGATGAAGTCCGTGAGGCGCTTGCCGCCGGTGCCGATATCCTGTTGCTGGATAACATGGACTCGAAAACGCTTCGCGAAGCCGTGGCGATCACCAACGGCCAGGCCAGACTGGAAGCCTCAGGCGGGGTCACCCTGGAGACGATCCGTACAATTGCCGAAACCGGTGTCGATTACATCTCGGTCGGGGAGCTGACCAAACACTTGTGTGCACTTGACCTCTCCATGCGTTTTAAGAGCAACGGCGATTAACCCATTGTCCTGGTCGACAATTTGGACACCAATGAGATCAGCCGAAACAGCTAATGCTGCCTGTAAACCCGCACTAATTACCGGTTGTCATTAAACTCACCCAGCCGCCAGCGCCTGACGGGGCCGGTCCTGACAGCGCCCCGCTGTCCTCTATCTCTTCCTCTACATCGGCAGCAAAACGGGTTATTAGCCGGAGTTCACAAAATCTCCATGAATCCGCCGTAACGGCCCATTTTGTGTAGAAATAGTTCACAAAATATCATAAGGTTGGCTGCGATAGGCTTATTGGCAGGGGATGTACCGTACAAACATGGCAACCACAAACGTCAAAGTAAACCTTAGCGGCTTGGCCCGAAAGCTAATACGTGATGGCTTACTCACTGAAGAGAATGCCGCCAAGGCAACGGTCGGTGCACTCAAGGATAAACAGCCATTTGTCTCCTATCTCGTCGAGAAGCAGATGATCGCTCCCCTGGCATTAGCCATGGCGGCCTCCCAGGAGTTCGGCGTTCCTATCTTCGATCTCAATGCCCTCGATCTGGATGACGCTGTCACCAAGCTTGTCGAAGAGAAACTGGTTCGTGCCCACCACGCCCTGCCACTGTTCAAACGTGGCAATCGACTGTTCGTTGCCGTTTCCGATCCTACCAATCTTGTCGCCCTCGATGAGATCCGCTTCCATGTCAGCGCCCACACCGAAGCGGTGCTGGTCGAAGAGGACAAGCTGACCAGGCTTATCGAAAAGGCCATGGACGCTCATGATACCTCCATGTCGGATCTGGGGGATTCAAGCCTTGACGACCTGGACATCACATCCGAGGACGAAGACAAGCAAGATACCGCTAACGACAGCGAGATCGACGATGCGCCGGTTGTCCGCTTTGTTAACAAAATACTTCTGGATGCCATCAAGCGAGGGGCATCGGATATCCACTTTGAGCCCTATGAAAAGCGTTACCGCGTACGCCTGCGACAGGATGGCATGTTGAGTGAGGTCGCCTCACCTCCTGTACAACTGGCCCCCAAACTCTCGGCACGTATCAAGGTCATGTCCCGCATGGACATTTCCGAAAAGCGGGTACCGCAGGATGGCCGCATCAAGCTGACGCTTTCCAAGAACAAGGCCATCGATTTTCGTGTCAACACTTGCCCGACCCTGTTTGGTGAAAAGATCGTACTGCGTATCCTCGACCCCTCCAGCGCCAAGCTCGGGATCGACGCCCTCGGCTACGAGCCGGAGCAAAAACAGCTCTACCTGGACAACCTTGCCAAGCCGTACGGCATGATTTTGGTTACCGGCCCAACCGGCTCCGGTAAAACCGTTTCACTCTATACGGGTCTGAATATTCTCAACACGCCGGGCGTAAACATTTCCACCGCAGAAGACCCGGCGGAAATCAACCTGGAAGGTATCAATCAGGTTAACGTCAATCCCAAGGTGGGCCTGACCTTCTCCGAAGCCCTCAAGGCTTTCCTGCGTCAGGACCCCGACATCATTATGGTCGGTGAGATCCGTGACAAAGATACTGCAGAGATTGCGATCAAAGCCGCACAAACCGGCCATATGGTCATGTCAACACTGCACACCAACGATGCACCGCAGACCATTGCGCGCCTGATGAATATCGGCGTTGCCCCTTATAATATCGCCTCAGCGCTGAACCTGATCATCGCCCAGCGCCTTGCACGGCGTCTTTGCTCAAACTGCAAGACTGTCGAGGATGTCCCCAATGAGACGCTCCTTGCGGAAGGTTTCAAGAAAGAGCAACTCCCAGGCCTCAAGATCTACAAGGCTGTCGGATGTGATCAGTGCACAGAGGGTTATAAAGGACGTGTAGGTATCTATCAGGTACTGCCCATTTCAGAGGATATGGGCAAGCTCATCATGAAAGGAGGCGGTGCGTACGAAATCGCGGAACAGGCACAAAAAGAGGGGATTGCGGATTTACGCCAATCCGGCCTGAAAAAAGTGATGGATGGGCTGACAAGTCTCGAAGAAGTTAACCGGGTTACCAAGGACTAATCGTCGATATGGCTCAAAAAGCACTAAAGCAGGATACTTTTGTCTGGGAAGGTACGGACAAAAAGGGGAACCGCAAGAAAGGGGAAACCCCGGGCCAAAGCATGGCTATGGTAAAAGCGAGCTTGCGCAAGCAAGGAATTAATCCACTCAAGGTAAAAAAGAAAGCCAAGCCGCTCTTTGGGGACGGTGGCCCAAAAGGCAAGAAAATCGTCGCCAAGGATATCTCCATTTTTGCCCGTCAGCTTGCCACCATGATGTCCTCGGGCGTGCCACTGGTTCAATCCTTCGAGATCATGGCCAAGGGGGCTGACAACCCCACCCTTCGTCAACTCATCACCACGATCAGGACCGATATCGAGGGCGGCGCCACCCTTGCCGATGCTTTCCGCCGCCACCCAAAAATCTTTGATGAACTGACATGCAATCTGGTCCATGCCGGTGAGCAGGCAGGTATTCTTGAAACCCTGCTGGACAAAATTGCGACCTATAAAGAAAAATCCGAAGCCCTGAAGTCAAAAATCAAAAAAGCACTATTTTACCCGGTAGCGGTTATTGTGGTGGCCTTTATCATCACAGCGGTTTTGCTAATCTTTGTGATCCCGCAGTTTGAAGCCCTGTTCGAAGGTTTTGGCGCCGACCTGCCGGCGATGACCGCCTTTGTGGTGGCGCTTTCAAAATTTTTCCAGGAACAGTGGTTCATCGTTTTCGGATCGGCCGGTCTGGCGGCCTTCGCCTTTACAAAGGCAAAGGAACGATCAAAGAAATTCCGCGATGCAATTGAAAAAGCTTCCCTGTCGATACCCATAATCGGTGAGATTCTCAACAAGGCCGCAATTGCACGCTTTGCGCGCACACTCGCCACCATGTTCGCTGCCGGTGTGCCGCTGGTTGAGGCGATGGAGTCAGTGGCCGGCGCTGTCGGCAACGTCGTCTATCGTGAAGCCGTACTCAAAATGCGAGATGATATCTCCACGGGTACGTCGATCACCGCTACGATGAATGAGGTCGATGTCTTCCCCAATATGGTGGTGCAAATGACCTCCATCGGTGAGGAAGCCGGCTCACTCGATCATATGCTCGGGAAGGTAGCGGACTTCTATGAGCAAGAGGTCGACGACGCGGTTGACGCACTGAGCAGCCTGCTCGAACCACTGATCATGGCGGTACTGGGTGTCTTGGTCGGCGGATTGGTTATCGCCATGTACCTGCCAATCTTCAAGATGGGTTCAGCTGTTGGTTAGCAGTTTTACAAACAAATAAAATCAAATGTTCGATTCCGTATTAAGTTTGCTTGAGGCCGATCCTGTCCTCTTTATTACCGCGTATGCCATTCTTGGGCTGGTCGTGGGCAGTTTCCTCAATGTGGTTATTTACCGTCTGCCGGTGATGATGCATCGTTCGTGGGAGACGCAGTGCCAGGAGTTGCTGGAGCTCGAGGAAGTCCCCAGGGAACGTTTCGATCTGATCAAGCCCGACTCGCGCTGCCCCCACTGCGGCAATAAGATAGGACCACTGGAGAATATTCCGCTCATCAGCTATCTGCTACAACACGGACGCTGTAAGCACTGCCGTGAACCGATCTCCTCCCGCTATCCATTAATCGAGCTTCTAACTGCCGTGATGAGCGCGGTTACCGCCTGGCATTTCGGTTTCGGACCAACGGCTCTATTTGCCGTTCTGCTTACCTGGGCGCTCATTGCCATGAGCTTTATCGACATTGATCACCAATTGCTTCCGGACGATATCACTCTTCCTGTCCTCTGGCTCGGGATGGTTCTCAGCCTGTTCGGACTCTTCACCAACATGCCATCGGCTATCATCGGTGCTGTTGCAGGCTATCTCTCTCTCTGGCTGGTTTACCAGTTGTTTAAACTGGCAACCGGCAAGGAGGGGATGGGCTATGGTGATTTCAAATTGTTCGCCCTGTTTGGCGCCTGGCTCGGATGGCAGGCACTCCCTTTGGTTTTACTGCTATCTTCCATGGTTGGCGCCGCAATTGGGATCGCTCTCATCCTGTTGCGTGGCCGCGACCGTCAACTCCCCATCCCCTTTGGTCCCTATCTGGCCGCGGCCGGCTGGATCGCCATGTTGTGGGGCAATGACATCACCCAGGCCTACCTGCTTGGTTTCTCTGCCCAGCCATAAGAGATGTTGCGGATCGGCCTGACCGGCGGCATCGGCAGCGGAAAGTCAACGGTATGTCGGCTCTTTGCCGATCTCGGCGTCCCGATCATCGACACCGATGATATCGCACATTCACTTGTCGAACCGGGAAAACCGGCGCTTGCGTACATGGTTGAGGCCTTCGGGCAGGAGATCCTCGATCAACAAGGCGCGCTCAACAGGGCACTGTTACGGGAGCGGGTTTTCAGTGATGAGAAACAGCGCCAACGACTGGAATTAATCCTGCACCCGCTAATTCGCAGTGAGATGCATCGCCAGCTCGAACGGCTCAAGGGCAGCTACGTTATCATCGCCATCCCACTATTGCTGGAAAAGGGTTGGCAAGGAGAAGTTGATCGCATACTTGTCGTTGACACCAACGAAACCCTGCAAATGCAACGCACCGTGAGACGTGATGGTCTGTCCGAAGCAGCGGTGAAACGGATCATGAAGAGCCAGGTATCACGCCAACAACGCCTCGCCACTGCGGATGACACTATCCATAACGATGGCGCACTCGATAAGCTCCGCGGACAGGTCATTGAGCTACACCAGCTCTATTTACAGTTAGCTGCGGATTCCTGACAAGACTCACCAATCTGATACGGCAAGAAACCGCGGATTGGCTTATAATTGTGCCGACAGCAGCGACAATCGAGGCCAGCCGCCGTTATCATGCAAGCCTATATCGTTTATGAACACCCTTTGAACGAACGTATCCGTACTATGCTGCGACTTGAGCTCCTGTTTCGGCGAGCCACGCACTTTCTCAAAGGACAGTCTGTCTGGGACAGCCGAATATTTATCGATACGCTACTGGATATTCTTGATATTTTTTCCCGTGGTGATCTCAAAACCGAGCTGCTAAAGGAACTGGAACGCTCAACCGCTAATCTTAAAGGTTTACTGCAAAATCCGAACGTGAATCATGAAAGGCTGGGTACCATTCTACGGGCGCTTGAACACCTTATCGAAAACCTGCACGGACTTACCACCCAACCGGGGCAAAGCCTGCGCGATGACAGTTTCATCACCAGTATCCGCAAACGCAGTAGCATACCCGGTGGTACCTGTGATTTTGATCTTCCAATTTATCACCGCTGGCTGGAACAAGATTGGGGGATACGCGAACAGGAGCAAAAACGATGGTTCTCCAGCTTGGATGCGGTTCGTCAGGCAGTCGAGCTTTTGTTGAAAATGCTGCGAAACAGCGCTGAGCCGCGTACATTGTCAACGGATAATGGCAGCTACCAGCAACAACTGGAGAGTAACCTCCCTTACCACATGATCAGAGTGCTATTACCGAGAACCTCACCATATTACGCGGAAATCAGCGGTAGCAAACACCGCTTCAGTCTGCGCTTTCTCGAACACGGAGAATCAAAAGCACAATTGGCTGAAAACACGGTCAATTTCAGGCTAGCGTGTTGTGGACTATGACGCGTCTCGTAAAGTGTCCAACCTGCGGAAAGCTGTCAGAGTGGAGCGAGCGCAATCCCTGGCGGCCTTTTTGTAGTGAGCGCTGCAAACTGATCGACCTTGGCGAGTGGGCCAGTGAAGGGCATCGGATCCCCGGTGCACCTCACCGTCCTCTTGTGGAGGGTGAGGGTGAGGGTGATAACGGGATTAGTTAGCTTTGCTGATAAAGTGGAATTGCGCTGAGAGCGGTTCCCCATTGAGTATAAACTCGGCAGTTGCTTGCCACTCCATCTGCGATCCGGATGCGATGCATACCGGCAAGCTCACCGTACCGTGCCAACTCCCCTGCTGTGGTTGGAGCCGATAACGGTTCATCCCCATGTCCATGCCCTGCATCTGAAAATCCACTACCACATTTTCCGCATCAACCTCTCCCCCCTCAATAGACAGAGCAAGCGGTGCCGGTTGCAGCGGTACAACTCCCGGCCCCATATAGAGCGACACGGTTATATCCCCATTACTAACATGACAGGGTTTCAGAGCGGCATCGCAACCGGCAGCGACACCAAGTGGGCGCCGCAACTCCTCATTTTGACCGTGACATGCCGTAAGTAGCAGCACCAGGCTTAATAACCCTGCACGCCATTGCCAACCACTCATTGTTCTATCCTCATTTTACAGGTCTTTGCCATATGCCGGTAATCGCGGCAATCCCCTGGCCTCCATGAGTCCGGGCGGTCTCGATATCCTCCTCGGACATACCTCCGAGCGCATAGATTGGAATTTGACTTTCTTCTGACAGCCGATGGAAAGCAGCCCATCCAATGCCCTTCTGCTCCGGGTGACTGGTTGTCGGCATGACGGGAGAGACAACGGCAAAATCGACATTAATGGCCATCGCATACCTGAGCTCCTCCAGATTATGGCAAGAAGCGGAAAGAAACTTGTGCTGCGCCAACGGACGCTTTGACAACTGATGCAACTGACGTGAGCTTAGATGTAGACCATCTGCATCACACTCACTGGCAACCTCCGGGATGGTATTTAGTAGAATAATCACCCCACGCTCACGCCCAAGGGAGACGACCTTTAGGGCCAACCTCTTATAGTCTTCAGCGCTCAGCATTTTCGCCCTTAACTGGATAAGACGAACTCCGCTCAGCATAAGTGCCTCCAACTTCGCCAAAAAGGCAGGCCACTTGTGGCTTCCACCCGGCTCAGGAGTGATCAAATAATGGCTGGGAAGTGTCGCTGCGGTAACGATGGGATAATTGGCGGCCGGGAAATCGTAGTCACGAAGCTTCGCGGACTCCACCCAGCGGATGACTTGCCCTTCCGCCCCATGCGCGACATTCTCAAATGCGCTTACCTGCCACACATCAAGCAATACCCTTTTGTCCGGGTAAGTGTAGGGTATGCGGATAAGGGGCGAGGCATGGGTAAGCCTGATCCCAAGCTCCTCATGAAGCTCGCGCGCGAGGGCCATCCTGGCATCCTCACCTGTCTCGACCTTGCCACCCGGAAACTCCCACAGACCACCCTGGTGCAAATGTGCTGGCCGGCGGGCTAACAGTATTCGTTCGTCACGATCTTTAATTACCGCGGCAGCCACATGCAGATAACCGGAGTAATCAGATGAGCCGGAGGCGAGTATCATATCGATTGATTCCGGGTAACTTTTCACCACAAAGATCGTCTATTCACCACAGAGCAAGTAACTCACTGAGGGCATGACTTTTAGAATATATAACCGGCAGGTAGCAAGCCACACGCTTCGACTTCCTCCCTCAGCCCTCTATCCATGGCGCGATAATTAGAGTCAAGTTCGGTACTCAGCGTTGATTCGGACATAGTCATACGAGAAATCGCAGGTCCAAACCGTGGTTTCA